>JBPOHM010000039.1:0-7777 GCA_052035585.1 Bacillota bacterium | reverse complement strand
AATTAATTGATTTATTGATTCTTCCATGAAAGCAGGATTTTCTTGTATATAGAGCTTAATTCGTAAAATATCTACTCTAAGATCTAAAATAGATAAAACAGTTACTAATATTGCATCCATCTGCAATATACTTATATCTTCAGATAATATTTTATTGTCAAGAGTTATTGATTCATATAAGAACCTATATCTTTCAAAAAGAGTATTTATTATATTTTCAGCAATAGCTAATCTAATTATCATATCTTGAGTAAAATAATTTGTTATTGAAAATTCTTTTTCTATAGAATTTAAACGGTAACTAACAGAAATTATTTCTCCAATAAATGTTGCTTCATTTCTTTGTAATATTCTATTTAATGTTTTTTCAATATTAGCTAATCTTTTATTAATTGATTCAAATTGCTTTATAATCATTATAGTAGAAATAGCTTGAATAGCTAGTAATGGAGCTGAGACAGGCATTATAGCACCTGAAATAGGAATAAAAGGCGCTTGTGCTATTATACCACTAGTACCCATAACAGCACTACCTACTCCATTTCCAATAGCCATTAATGTTGCTGGATTAGCTGTAGCCATAAATAGTGTACCAGATGCAGCTGCAGATAAACTTAATGCTCCAGTTTCAGTTAACAGTAAAGAACGAATACAATTATCGGATGCTTTTCCAGCATTATTAAAATATTTCCCTGTTAATTTATAAGATTCATTAAATTTATTTATTAAAGCATCTTTTGTTTTTCCATTTATGGCGATTAATCCTAACTTTTTGTTTGAATTAGCTATTGAGTATTCTTTAATGAAATTTTGCTTTGTAGTTTTTTTAAACATTACATTATCCCCTTTATACAATTGTTATTTAGTATATTCTGATTGTAATTCTACTATATTTTACATATTTTTACAACAGTAATTATTGTTTGTAAAATTTAAGATATAAGATATATGTTAGAATTCTTATATGTTTTTTTATGAAAATAATAAATTATAGTTTTATTTAAAAATACATAACTTCTACATATTTAAATGATATAAATAATATAATAGATAATTTATTTTAGAAAAAAAGAAAAGGAGTGTTAATAATGTTTAAATTTATTAAAAATTGGCTTAACAGATTGGCTAAGGAGAACGAAAAAAGCTTTGGTACGGGTAGAATGGATTGTTGTGATTTAAATAAACAAAATAACACAAAGCAAACAGCTACAAATAATACAAATAAGAAATAAAGGATAAAAAGCCATCAGCTGAACTGATGGCTATGATTATTTACTTAAAACTTTAATCATTCGTTGCTTGAATAATTGTGTATCTATTGATTTAATTACTGTAGCGTTGTTTCCTGGTATGTCTAAGTCTATTGCTAATACATCATTTCTGTCATAAATTATAACTTGTCCATAGGCAGCCTCTTCTTTAGTACAACAATAGCAATATACTTCTTTTTTATCTAAAACAATATCATCCCATAATGCAACCCCCATAGCCACTGCATCTGGTAAATCTATAATATATTCACCAGATCTTTTCAAATTGTAGTTTAAAAGTGCAAGGTTGCAATCAGCAGCAAACTTACCAATAGAACCTTTAGACTTGAGATATTCCATATCTTCTCTTTGTAATGCACTTTCTCCTATACATAAATCAAAGCCAATAATAGTCAATGGAATTTTACTATTTAATAAGATTGAATAGCTTTCTGCATCTACATATACATTAAATTCTGCTACGGGTGTAGTGTTACCAGGACCAAATCCACTAGTACCCATTGACCATATTCTTTTAACCTTTTTCATAGTTTCAGGTTCCTTTAGTATTGCTAAAGCAATATTTGTAACAGGTCCTAATACTACTATTTCTATTTGATGTGGGTTTGATTTTATAGTTTCTAATATGAAATCAACGGCATGCTTTGTAGTTTTCTTTTTAGTTGGATTAATCAAGTTACAGTCACCCATTCCGTCATTTCCATGTACATTAACTGCAGTGACTAAATCTCTAAACAAGGGTTTACTGGCTCCTTCAAAAATTTGAACACTTGAATTGCATATCTCAGTTGTCATTAAGGCATTTTTTGTAGCTAAATCTAATGGTACATTGCCACAAACAGTTGTTATTCCAAGAATCTCTACATCTTCACTTAATAGTGCCATCATTAATGCTACAGCATCATCGCTGCCAGTATCAGTATCAATTAAAAATTTTCTCATAAATCCCTCCAAATTTTTATTTAATATAATTTTATATGTGATATAATGTATAAAAAAGGTCATTTGACCAATTGGAGAAATTTTTATGCTTTATAATATAAATGATATACCAATTAATATTAATTTTATTGAGAAGATATATCCTAAAAAATCAACTATAATAAGTCCACTTAAAAAGAATAATAGTCTTTTTATACTTGTTTCTGGTATAGCAACTGTATTTTATGAAGGTAAAAATGGTGAGGTTTTAAATGTTTATGAATATAAAGCAGGTGAATTCTTTGGTGAATTAGAGATATTATCTGATAGAAATGAACCTCTACATGTGATAGCAAAAACAGATTGTGTTATTAAAGTCATTTCAAAAGAAAATGTTTTGAAATGGATGAAGGAGGATTTTAATTTTAACTTATATTTGATAAATGGTATCTGTAATAAGCTTCTTGATGACTCTGATGAGCTAGTGAGACTATCGCTAATGAACATTAAGCAAAGATATTTTTGCTCTATAGAGAGACATTATAAAATTGATAATTTAGAGAAATTGACAAAGCAACGGCTTTGTGATGAAGTAAAAGCACCACTTCGAAGTATAAATCGTGTGATAAAAGAAAATAAAAGCATAATAGACTTCAAAAATAAGAAATTTATAATTGTTGATATGAAAAATTTTATAGAAACTATAAGGTCATTTAAATAAAATAAATCTGAAGGGAATAAAAAATATGAATTATAGAGTAAATCCTAAGAATAATGATAAATTATCTATACTTGGTTTTGGATGTATGCGTTTTGCAAAGGATGAAAATGAGGTTGAAAAGCAAATAAGATATGCTATTGATAATGGTGTAAATTATTTTGACACAGCATATATATATCCAAACAATGAAGCTACATTAGGTAGGATATTAGCTAAAGGTCTTCGTGATAAGGTTAAAATAGCTACTAAAATGCCACCATATTTGATAAGAAAATATGAAGATTTAGATAAAATCTTTAATGTTCAATTAGACAGGTTGCAGACAGATTATATTGATTACTATTTCATGCATATGCTTACTGATGTTAAGATATGGAACAGACTTGTTGAGCTTGGTATTTTGAAATGGATTGAGGAAAAGAAGCAAAAGGGACAGATTATAAATATTGGCTTTTCATATCATGGTGGTAAAGAAGAATTCATTAAGCTTGTTGATGTTTACGATTGGGAGTTTTGTATGATTCAGTACAATTATCTAGATGAAAATAAGCAAGCCGGTAAAAGTGGCTTAGAGTATGCAGCATCAAAAGGTCTTCCAGTTATGGTTATGGAACCATTAAGGGGAGGAAAGCTTGTTACAAAGCTTCCAAAGGAGGTTAACAAGGTTTGGGAAACAGCTCCAGTTAAGAGAAGCCCAGCAGAGTGGGCATTTCGTTGGATATGGAATCATCCTGAGGTTACAGTTGTATTGTCTGGCATGAATACTCAAGAAATGCTTGAAGAAAACATTAGAGTTGCGTCACAAGCAGAGGCTAATTCATTTACAAAGGATGAGCTTGAGCTTTTTGATAAAGTACGCCAAATTCTAAATGAAAAAATAAAGGTTCCATGTACAGGATGTGGCTATTGTGTGCCATGTCCAAAGGGAGTAGATATACCAACATGCTTTGCATGTTATAATGATAAGGAGATTGAGGGTAGATTTGCTTCAAAATGGAGATACATAATGCAGACGAGCTTGAAAAGCGAAGCACATAATGCATCTCTTTGTGTTAGTTGTGGTCAATGTGAAAAGCACTGTCCACAAAATATTAAAATTAGTGAAGAGCTAAAAAATGTTTCAAAGGCATTGGAAGGGTTTTACTACAAACCAACTAGGGTATTAATTAAAAAGTTTATGAAATTTTAAATATATAATGAGTATGAAATATAAACAAAGAAACCACTGAAAATTCAGTGGTTTTTGTGTATGTTATTTTAATATAGCGCTGTTATTTAAGAGGGCTGAGCTATATAAAAACAGTATATCTTGATTATTAAATTCTATGAAATCCTTTAGTAAAAAGCTCATCATATATCTAGTGTCAATGAGTGTTATTTTACTATATTCACTGATTAATAATGGAGCTAAGCTACTTGCGAATGAATCTCTAAATATAACAAGCTCTTTGTTGCTTGTTGCTGATGTATTAGTTATTGTGATAAAAGGTGATGCACCTGATAAAAATACATCGTATGAAATATTTGTTGTTAAGCGAGCTATGTCATAAACATTTTTAAAATCTTTATTTTGATAATTTTCAACTGATGCATTTATTATTGCATCATTAGTCAAATATTGCAGCTCTTCTCTAAAGCTAGTATTTTTTATATACTTAGAGTACATTCCTTTAAAGCTTGAGTAGGATTCATTTTTAAAGCTATTAACATCTATTTTGAAATTTAATTTTTCTCCAATTCGATTAGCTATATCAATTATTTTTTCTTGTCTCCAATGATTATCAGTTTTATAGTAATCATCTAAGCTTAAAAGGTCTTTAATTTTTATATATTCAATATTATCTATGTTCTCATTAAGTATATCTACCAATTTATCATAGTCAAGCTTATCATAGCTTGAAGAACTGTCATAATACGTTTTATCTGGAACAACTGCATAAAAAACCTTATTATTTTCTGTAAAGTATGTTTCCTTTAAGTTTTTTATGTAGTTAGCAGCCTTAATAACAGATTTTTCATCAAGTGGATAAATTGACTTGAATATATGATTATTTATAGCATATATACCATCTTCATTTATTTTCATATCATCAATTGTATTATCAGTGATACTTTCAACCTTATCAGGTGCTTTTGATTCATCTACTGTGCTATTTTCATTTTCGACATTACTGTCATCTTTTTTGTCACTTGTTGACATCTCATTGTTATCATTATTTGCTGTTTCATCTTTATTGATATTATTATCAACATTTGCTTCATTTTTATCTAAGTTGCTATCTTGTGTATTATTATCTAAACTATTTGCATCCTCAGTGCTGTTATTAATATCTGTGTTGGTATTTTCTTGCTTATTTGAGCAGGATGTTAGGGTGAATATTAAGCTAAATAATAATATAGTTAATACACAATATGTTAGTAAATTTCTATTGAATTTCATTATTTTAAATTCAAGAAGCCTTCATGTAGTTTTGAAGCATTGCTTTGGTCGATAATCATTATTATTAAATTTCCAATATTATCTACTATAACTTCTTCTCTATCAACACCAACACAAATCCATTTTCTTGGATCTACCTTTTCTTTTATTTCCTTTTTTAATGCTTCAATATCAGAGCCTTCAGGAGCTCTTAGAAGAACAACTGAATGTGCTATAGCACCTATCATAGATTCTGAAGCTAAAGCCTCTGCACCATTTATAGACTCAAGACCTAAATAATATTTAACATTTTCATCATTTACAGCTGTATTCATAGTCATCATTGGCTTATTTCCATATCTTGAATAAACTGCTTCCATTAGTGTCTCCAAAGAATCCTTCTCTACAGATAATGTTACATTATCCTTTAGAATAACATTTCTATTATCATTATCCCAATCAATATTTACTCCAAATATATCTGCTACACTTCTGATTGGAATATACACAGTTCCATTGTACATAATAGGGTCCTTAGCTACTCCATCTACATCAACAAGCTTTTGAGCCTTATCTTTATATATGACCTTTACACCACTATCCATAGTAGCTCTTATTTCAAATTGTGTACCAGCACCAAATGCCACTCCTACACTTGTAATCATTAATAATCCTGTTGCTAAAGCTCTAGTAATTTTTTTATTCATTTTTCTTTCCTTTCTTCAATTGGAAAACTAAATTATTACGAAGTAATAAATTAGTTTCACTATATATATTTATGTTAACAAGTATTTAGACGAGGAATTGAACAAAAAGTTCCGTAAAAAATAAAAACCCGAGCTAATACTCGGGTTATTTAATGGCTTATATTCTACTTACGTTAGCAGCCTGTGGTCCTCTGTTACCTTCAACTATTTCAAAGCTAACTGATTGACCTTCTTCTAAAGATTTATATCCATCTCCTTGGATTGAAGAGAAATGTACGAATATGTCATCTCCTCCATCAACCTTAATAAATCCAAATCCTTTTTCTGTGTTAAACCATTTTACTATACCTGTTTTCATGAGGTACCTCCTAAATTTTAATTATTATACTCAAATGCCAATTAAAATAAAAATCACATATTTTCACAAACCATATAAACAAATAATTATATGATCTCTAAAAACATGTGATATTCATAAATCCATCTGTAATACTTTTTTATAATAACATATCTAAAAAGTAATGTCAACATTTATTTAATAAAATAAAAAATTTATTTTTACTGTAATTTTGAATATAAAATTAATTTGTGGGAATTATAGCATTAATATTTAAGGAGGTAATTTATGTTTGAACATAAGAAGCAATTATTACATGAAGTAAAGGTTGAAAGACCAAATCCGCAATATGCTGTTTTGTTGCAAGAGCAGTTGGGAGGAGGTAATGGAGAGCTTAAGGCAGCACTGCAGTACATGTCTCAAAGCTTTAGAATAAAAGATCCAGAAATTAAGGATTTATTTTTAGATATAGCAGCTGAAGAGTTGAGCCATATGGAGATGGTTGCTACAACAATAAATCTATTAAATGGTCATGATGTTAATTATAAGGCTGTTGGTGCTGGAGAGATTCAAACTCATGTTATTTTAGGGTTAAGTCCAGGACTTATCAATTCATCAGGCTATTCATGGACTTCTGATTATGTTACAGTTACAGGAGATTTAGTTGCAGACTTATTATCAAATATCGCATCTGAGCAAAGAGCTAAGGTAGTGTATGAATATCTATATCGTCAGATAGAGGATAAGGAAGTTAGAAAAACTATCGATTTCTTATTGAATAGAGAAGAAGCTCATAATGCTTTATTTAGAGAGGCTTTAAATAAGGTTCAGAATACAGGCTCTAATAGAGACTTTGGTGTTACAGCAGATTCAAAATTATATTTTGATCTTTCATCACCTGGACCAGAACATAAAAACCCAAATCCTACACCTGTATCATTTACAAAGCCAATGGCATAATAACATTGATTTGCTTCTAAGAACTCATAGATGAAATTTGATATTTCATCTATGAGTTCTTTTTATGTTATATCGAATTTTGTTGACATGTGTAGTATATAAATATATAATACCCATATACAGACCACGGTTTGTATATTGAAAAATGAATGTTAATTAAATATCATTTTAAAATTTACAAATCTTAATTTTCATTATTAAAATTGTCAGAGCAATTAACATAATGTATTCAAATAGAGCATACTTCAAAAGTGGAGGATATAAAATGAGGATGAAACGCATATTTCTAATTACACTTCTTTTAATAATAACTTTTACACAAAATGTATTTGCATCAGATGATATAGATTATAGAATAGTTAAAGGAGCAGACTTAATAGGAAATGATTATAGTATTACAATTAAAGTAGGTAGTCATAAAAATGCTGGAACTGATGGTGT
>JBPOHM010000210.1:0-21213 GCA_052035585.1 Bacillota bacterium | reverse complement strand
AATTGTTAGTAGCACAATATTATTATATTTATAGACACTATTAATTTCTTGCTTATTTATATTGGCAAAGCATTTTGAATTCCTCATATACACACCTCCCATCATATAGTATGAAGCACTATTTAAGTATGTTCCAATAAAAAAGCTATCACTGATTAGACCAGTGATAGCATTAAATTTTGCATATTATAAAATTGATTAAGCCTCATATATCTCTCTAGAACCTGAGATTGAAGCAGATATAGCCTTTTCAACAGCCTCTACTGCCTTTATCTTATCCTTTTCTTTTAGTGCCTTTAAGATTTCATTTGCACTATTACATACTACTTCATTTCCATATCTCTGTATAAATCTTATCCAAAGATGGTTAACTGGAATACGGAAGGAACGGTATATTAAAGGAAGCAAGGTGTTTTGACTAGTCATTGCTAATTCATGATAAAATTTGAAAGCAGCATCAGCAGCCTTTTCATCATTATCATTAAAGCTTCTCATCTTATCTAAGTATTGCTCTAAGGAAACAATATTCTCTTCCTTATGTCGATCAACAGATAGTTCTACTGCTAGCTTATCAACTATCATTTTTATTTCTAAAATAGATCGAATCTCATCTCGATGAAGATGTCCTCCATTGTAGGTCATGATGGAAAGAAGGGTTTCAATAGTTCCATAGCGACGATAATCTATCACATATACTCCAGAACGAGGCTTTACCTTTAAAAATCCCTTTCTAGCTAGTTCAGCAATACCACTGTTTACTACAGCACGGCTAACCTGCATTTGCTCAGCAAGAACACGTTCAGGTGGAAGCTTTTCACCAATTTTCAATTTTCCAGAAAGAATCATTGTTTCTAATTCCCTGACAAAAAGTTCTTTTAATGTAGGGGCTTTTAATTTTGTAAAATCCATTTGCATTCCTCTCTAAAGTAAAGTTATTTACAAATTACTGTAATTAATAATGATTTTTGTTAGCTCTATAGGAACTGAACATCCTAATAAATTAAAAAATAACATAATATTAAATAAAAATCAACAAAATATTTTGAATACAAAGAAATTGTTAAACAATATACAAATAAGTTTGATAATTACTTGACAATCTTGATGATATTATGTACAATAAAAATACAATTGCACTACTGGTATGACCAGATTAAAAAAGTGCTGCTTTAAAGGAGGAATTATATATGTTTCAATTTAATTATAGTGAAGGTGCACAGTTCTTTAGTGTTTGGTTAGTATGGCTTGCTGTGTTACTATCATTGTTTTTATTAAATGAGATTACTCGTAAGTATAAGATAGCAGGAATTATGGGATTCATGGTATTACCAGCTGTATTATCTGTATTATGGTTTACTGTATTAAAGGAAAAAACATATACAGATTGGTTCCATTTAGCTAAAGTATATTCATCTACAGCTGGCTGTATTGGCTTTTGGTGTATTCGTCATGTGCGTGGAACAAACAAGAAAACTGGTAAAGAGTGGGCACTTGCTGATAATAAAATAGCACTTTGCTTCCCACCACTAATACTTGCTATCAATATCTTAGAAGCAGTAATTCGTGATATAGAGGTTGGTATTAAATATGCTGTAATGGCTCAGGATGCAACTGCTGATACAGCTGTAATGCTAATGGGTGGACCTTGGAATTATATGAATGCAATCGCTGGAATCTTAAATATTATAATCATTACAGGCTGGGTTGGTATTAAAATTAGGAAAAAGACAGAAAAGGATGGCAGTCGTGATATGCTATGGCCAGATATGCTTTGGTTCTATATAGTAGCATATGACCTATGGAACTTTGCTTATACATATAATTGCTTACCACATCACGCATGGTATTGTGGATTTGCACTTCTTTTAGCACCAACAATATGTGCATTTACAGTAGGAAAGGGTGCGTGGCTACAGCACAGAGCTCAAACATTGGCATTATGGTGTATGTTTGCTCAAACCTTCCCACTATTCCAAGATTACGGAAAATGGCGTGTAGATTCTACATATAATCCAACTATATACTTCATAGTTAGCTTCTTAGCACTAGCAGCAAATATAGCAGTAGTTGTTTACATGATTTATAAATGGAGAAAGACAAAGCGTAATCCATATACATCAGAGTTATATACAGATTTAAAGGAATATAAAGAAATATTAGCATTAGCAGAACAAAAACAGGAGGTACAGGCTTGAAGGAATTTAGAATCTTAAAAATCAAGGAAAGTATATTTGAGGACAATAACAGGGACGCACAGCGTCTTAGAGAGCAGCTAAAAAGTGAAAATACATTTTTATTAAACTTGATGAGCTCTCCAGGAGCAGGTAAGACGACTACATTAGTAAACACAATTAATCGTCTAAAGGACAAGCTTAGCATAGCAGTAATGGAGGCAGATATAGATTCTGATGTAGATGCTAGAACTATTTCTGAAACAGGTGTTAAGGTAATTCAATTACATACAGGTGGTATGTGTCACTTAGATGCAGATATGACAAGACAAGGACTTCAAGGCTTAGATGCTAAGGGAACTGACTTAGTTGTTTTAGAGAACGTTGGAAACCTAGTTTGTCCTGCAGAATTCGATACAGGAGCTACAAAAAATGCAATGATTTTAAGTATTCCAGAGGGTGATGATAAACCGCTTAAGTATCCATTGATGTTTCAAATATCAGATGTTTTATTAATAAATAAGATTGATACCATGGAAGTGTTTGACTTTAACTTGGAGCTATGTATAGAAAGAGTTAAGAGGTTAAATCCTAACATTACAATATTCCCAATTTCTGCAAAGACAGGAGAGGGCATGGAAGCATGGGCTGATTGGTTATATAAACAGGTTAAAGGAGAATAACTATGGAACGAGAAATTACAAAAATGTATTTTCCAGAAGGATATGAATGCAAGTACAATGAAAAGGTAATGGCCTTTGCTAATATGCTTGGTAGAAAGGACCCGAAAAAGAACGGATATAAATGGGATGATCCTGAGTATGTTATTTTAGAAGCAGGCGTTGATGATGAAATGGCTGAAATGGGTATAGCCATGGGATATTATACAAAGAGAACTGCTAAAGAAATGGCTGAAATAACAGGAAAATCAGAAGAGTATTGCCATGAACAAATGATGAAGCTTGCAGAATATGGTACTACTTTTGTTAATGTTATAGATGGAGTGGATACATTCTGGCATGCAGAGAGCTGGATTCCAGGTATTATGGAGATGATTGTTAATAATCTTGAAGTTGTAAAAAAGTATCCGATTGTAACCTATGCCATGGAAGCCTATGGAAGAGTTAGAGGACCAATGAGTGCAGGAATGTTTCCTCCTGGTATTGGCTTGATGAGAGTTATTCCAATTGAAACTGCAATTGAAGGTAATAGTCGTAGAGCTAGCTATGAAGAGGTTTCAAAGTACTTAAATGATAATACTATCTTTTCATGCTCTCCTTGTTCATGTCGTACTGATAGAGAGATTATGGGTGAGGGCTGCGGACACCTAAAGGAAGATATGTGTATTCAAATGGGACATGCAGCAGAATATTACATCCGTACTGGACGTGGTAGAGAAATTACAAGAGAAGAAGCCTTTGAAATCATAAAAAGAGCAGAAGAAAATGGACTAATGCATCAAATTCCAAACATTGACGGTTCAGGTAAAACTCATGCTATATGTAATTGCTGTGGTTGCTCTTGTTTATCACTTCGTTCTGGAACAATGTATAAGAATGTAGATATGGTACGTTCTAATTATGTTTCAAGAGTTGATAAGGAAAAGTGTGTAGCATGTGGTCAATGTGTTGAAAATTGTCCAATGAATGCTATGAAGCTAGGACAAAAGCTTTGCTCTAGTGGGCCTGTAGTAGAGGATATAACAACAAGACATACTCCAAGAGATAATGAGTGGACTGAGAAGGATTGGAATCCAGATTATAGAACTAATCGTCAAGAGGTTGTAGAATCTGGTACATCTCCTTGTAAAACTAATTGTCCTGCTCACATTGCAGTACAAGGATACATAAAGTTAGCAGCTCAAGGTAAATATACAGAAGCTCTTGAACTTATTAAGATGGAAAATCCATTTCCTGCTGTTTGTGGATATGTATGTAATAGACGTTGTGAGGATGCTTGTACTAGAGGAGATTTAGATGAGCCTATCGCAATTGATGATATAAAGCGCTTTATAGCAGAACAGGATTTAAATAAGGAAACTAGATTTATTCCTAAGAAGAGAAATAATTTCAGTGACAAGAAGATTGCCATTATAGGCTCAGGACCTGCTGGATTATCTTGTGCATACTATTTAGCTATAGATGGGTATGATGTAACAGTATTCGAAAAGGAAAAGGTAGTTGGAGGAATGCTAACCTTAGGAATTCCATCCTTCGTTCTTGAAAAGAATATTGTTGAGGCTGAAATTGATATTTTAAGAGAGCTTGGAGTTAAGTTTAAAACTGGAGTAGAAGTAGGCAAGGATGTTTCCCTAGACCAACTAAGAGCAGAAGGATACAAAGCCTTCTATTTAGCAATAGGAGCTCAAAAAGGAAGAAGTATTGGTGTAGAGGGAGAAGATTTAGAAGGAGTTATCTCTGGAATTGAATTCCTTTCACGTGTTAACCAAGATGAAAAGGAAGCTGTTGCTGGTAATGTAGTAGTTATCGGTGGTGGCAATGTTGCTATAGATGTGGCTCGTGTTGCAGTTCGTGCTGGTGGAAAAAATGTAAGCATATACTGCTTAGAAAATAGAGAGCAAATGCCAGCTCTTGACGAGGAAATTGAGCTTGCAGAAAGCGAAGATATTAAAATCAATAATTCATGGGGACCTAAGCGTATAATTGGAGAAAATGGCAAGGTAACAGGCATTGAGATGAAGCGTTGTATCAGTGTATTTGATGAAAATGGTCGTTTTGCTCCTAAATATGATGAAAATGATACAATTATTGTTGATGCAGATTATGTATTATTATCTGTAGGTCAAGCTATTGATTGGTGTGGAATATTAGATGGTAGTAAGGCTGTATTAAATCCTAATAATACTATTAAGGTTAATGAAATTACATATCAAACAGACCAAGAGGATGTATTTGCAGGTGGAGATGCAGTGACAGGACCAAAATTTGCAATTGATGCAATAGCAGCAGGAAAGCAAGCAGCTATTTCAATTCACCGTTTTGTACAGGTAGGACAGGACTTATTGATAGGACGTAGTCGTCGTCAATATATTGAATTAGATAAAAATTCAGTTATTATCGAAAGCTTTGATACAAGTCCAAGACAAAGAGTAGCTAAGATTGATGGACAAGAAGCAAAGAAGACCTTCCGTGATATAAGAGAATCATTTACTGAAGAGCAGATGAAGAAAGAGACAGAGAGATGTCTTGGCTGTGGTGCTACTGTAGTAGATGAATACATGTGTGTAGGCTGTGGAATGTGTGCTACAAAATGTAAGTTTGATGCTATAACTCTTGAAAGAGTTTATGATGGTGAAGGTGTAGAATTCTTAAAAATGAAAAAAGCAGTAATACCTAATATTCTAAAACGTAAAGTTAAGATAACCGCTAAGAAAATATTTGGAGGTAAAAAATAATTTATGCATGAATTAGGTATTATGTACCATGTTGTTGAACAGGTACTAAATGTAGTGGCAGTAAACCAAGTTACAGAAGTAGAGGCTATTGTTCTTCAAGTTGGAGAATTATCTTCAGTAGTTCCAAGATATCTTCAAGCTTGCTTTCCGGCTGCTGTAGATGGTACTATGCTTGAGAATACTAAGCTAGAAATTGAAACACTCACAGCTAATGGAATATGCAAGGTTTGTAATAAGGTATATCCATTAATAGAGAACTCAAGAGTTTGTCCAGCATGTCATAGTGAAGAATATGAGATGATTAGTGGTACAGAGTTTTATTTAAAAGAAATAAGAGCTTATTAAATTAAAGGCTTCGGTTATTTTTAACCAAGCCTTTTTATGTTGACAATATTATACAGATATGTTAAGGTTACTTTAATATAAATTGATTAAAAGAGATATATTTTATATAAAATGCATAGCAAGTTAGAATTATAGTAATACTAGATAGTGCGACAACTTGAGTGTGATGTTTAAAAATCTTGCTATGACATATCAAAAAAAGGAGAAAGCTATAATGTTAGAAGTAAAAAAAGGAGCAAATAGTTTTTATATTGGTGATTCTGAAGTGAATCCATTAGCAGAGTTAACATACGTTATAAAAAATGATGTTATTGTAGCAGATCATACATATGTATTTGAAGAGCTTAATGGACAAGGAGTTGGAAAAATTCTATTAAAAGAGTTTATTAATTGGGCTAGAAAAGAAAATAAGAAAATTAATCCAGTATGCTCATATGTAAAAATGCAAATGGAAAAGAATAGTGAATATCAGGACATGTTATATCATAGGTAAAACGTATTAGACTCAAGAAGCTTTTCTTGAGTTTTTTACTGCAAAAAAGTTATTTTCTTATGTAAAAAATTCTAAATTATAAAAAAATAGATATTGCATTTTAACCAATTATATAGTAAAATATAAACATAAGTTTACGCTAAGTAAGCATACGCTTATATAGAGCTTTGAGAAAGCCTATAGCAAGCTGTCTGTCCAATATTATACACTCGAGTTCTGTGCTAGTCTTTCCCCCTTTTTTATATGTCTCACACGGAGCTTGAATGTATAAATAAGGGACTTTAATGATTGATATCCTTATACATAATTGTAATACTAAGAGTGATTAAATATTTAATTACTCATTTAATTTTTAAGAGGTGAATATTGGTGACTAACAGAGAACATGAGATATTAAAGTGTATTCAAGAGAATCCACTTATATCGCAAAATGAATTAGCAACAAAGCTAAATATAGCTAGGTCTTCAGTGGCTGTTCATATTGCAAACTTAATGAAAAAGGGACTTATAAAAGGAAAGGGATATATAATAGCAGATAATCATTATGTCAGCATGATAGGAGCTTGCAATATTGATGTTGCTGGTATACCATTCACAAAGCTTATTGATAAGGATTCTAATCCTGGCAAGGTTTCATTTTCAATGGGTGGAGTAAGCAGAAACATTGCTGAAAATCTTAGAAGATTAGATGTAAATGTAGAGCTAATAACTATATTTGCTGATGATGTATATGGAGAATTATTAAAGAAAAATTGCTTAGACTTAGGTATAAAAATTGGCAATAGCCTTAGTATTCATAATGCTACAACAGCAACCTATGTTTATATAGCTGATAGTGATAAGGATATGAGACTTGCCATATCAGATATGGAAATATATAAAAACATCACACCTTCATTAATAGAGTCAAGAAAAGAAATCTTAGAGCAATCAAAGGTAATTGTTATAGATACTTGCCTTGAATTAGAAACTATTGAGTATTTATTAGAAAATTTCAATGTACCAATCTTTATTGACTTAGTATCAATATCAAGAGGTAAAAAGGTTAAGAATATTATTGGCAAATTCCATACAATAAAACCAAATAGGTATGAAGCAGAAATGCTTTCAGATATTAAAATAAATAATGAAAATGACTTAATGCGCGCATCTGATTACTTTATAAGTAAGGGAGTAAAGCAAGTATTTATTTCCTTAGGAGCAGATGGTGTTTATTATAATAATGGAGTGGAAAAAGGCTTAATGCCACCATATAAATGTGAGGTTGTAAATACAACTGGAGCAGGTGACTCATTTATGGCTGGTATTGTATATGGTTATTTAAATGACTATAGTATTATTGATTCTGCAAAAATAGCAAGTGCTGCTGCAGCAATTTGTGTATCAAGCATGGAAACAATAAGCAAGACCTTATCACTTGAAAAGGTTAATGAAATAATAAAAGAAAATAGCAACATAAGACTTTAATCATAGAAAGGAAAATATTAATGAATTTAGAAAAATACTTAGTAATATCAGATGAGGTAAAAAATGCTTTGGAGAATAATTTACCAGTAGTAGCATTAGAATCTACAATAATTTCTCATGGTATGCCTTATCCAGAAAATGCTGAATCAGCAATTAGAACACAGGAGAAAATAAGAGAGTATGGTGCAATACCTGCTACTGTTGCAATAATAGGTGGAAAATTAAAGGTTGGTATAAGTGATGAAGAAATACATCATCTTGGTAGAAAAGGCTTTGAGGTAAGAAAGGCTAGTAGAAGAGACCTAGCTGTACTTGTATCTCAAAAATTAGATGGTGCAACTACTGTAGCAACTACAATGATATTAGCAAAAATGGCAGGTATAAAGATATTTGCAACTGGTGGAATAGGAGGAGTTCATAGAGGAGCTGAAACTACTATGGATATATCAGCAGACCTAGAAGAGCTTGCTATGACAGATGTAGCAGTTGTATGTGCTGGAGCAAAATCTATCCTTGACTTAGGCTTGACAATGGAATATCTAGAAACAAAAGGAGTTCCAGTTATAGGATATCAAACAGAGGACTTACCAGCTTTTTATACAAGAAAAAGTGGATTCAAGGTTGATTATAGATTAGATACTGTTGAAGAAATAGCTAGAGCATTCAAGACTAAACAGGAATTAGGTTTAGCTGGCGGTATGGTAGTAGCAAATCCAATACCAGAGGAGTATGCATTAGACAGTGATTATATAAATCAATCAATTGAAGAAGCAGTTAGAGAAGCTGAAAAACAAGGTATCAGAGGAAAAGCAACTACACCATTTTTATTAGCTAAAATAAAAGAAATAACAAAGGGTGAAAGCTTAGCTTCAAATATTCAATTAGTATTAAACAATGCAAAGGTAGCAGCATTATTAGCTGTTGAGTACAGTAAATTAAACAAATAATATATTTGGATATAATATGGGTTTAAATGGTCAAATAATAGAATGATAAATTAACCAAAAAAAACGTGTGATAGCGAAAATATTTGCTAAACACGTTTTTTAATTTTTGGTATGATATATGCATATATGATGTATGATAATATAATAGTGGAAGGATAGCACCAAGCCCATACACAAAATATTTAAAAGAAATGGGGTTTTGAGATAGGTGCATGGGCATTATATGATAACGATAATTAGAAATGTAGATGTATATAAACCAGAGCATATAGGAATAAGGGATATTTTGATAGTTGGAGATAAAATTGCAGCTATAGATAAAAATATCGCACTTGAGCTAAATGGCCATATAGAATACAATGAAATTGATGGAAGTGGTAAAATTGCAGTTCCAGGATTTATTGACTCTCATGTACATATTCTAGGTGGTGGAGGAGAAGGTGGCTTTAAAACTAGAACTCCTGAGGTAAAGCTAAGTACACTCACAAATTCTGGAGTTACAACTGTTATAGGATGTTTAGGAACAGACGGTGTAGCAAGAGATTTGATGTCATTGCTTGCAAAGGCTAAAGCATTAGATGAAGAGGGTATTACAACATACATATATGCAGGCTCCTATAGATTACCATTAAAAACTATTACTGGTGATATAATGAAGGATATAATGGCTATCGATAAAATAATTGGAATTGGAGAAGTTGCTTTATCTGATCATAGATCCTCACAACCTTCCTTCGATGAATTTGCAAAAACAGTAGCTGATGCTAGAGTTGCAGGGATGCTTTCTGGTAAGGCTGGAGTAGTAAATATTCACCTTGGTGATGGAAAAAGACAGATTGATATGCTAGAAAGAGTTGTTAATGAAACTGAGATTCCAATAACTCAGTTTGTACCAACACATGTCAACAGAAATCCAAGACTTTTTGATAGATGTGTTGAATATGCTAAAAGAGGTGGCTATATAGATTTCACAGGAAGTGAAGATCCATATGCAAATGAAAAGCTTGATGGTGAAATACCATTTAGCAAGGGTTTAAAAAGACTTATTGAAGAAAATGTATGTATGGATAACTTTACTCTTACATCAGATGGTCAAGGAAGCTTACCAGTTTTCAATGAAAACGGAGAATTAGTAGGTCTAGGAGTAGGAACCTCAAGCTGCTTAATAATTTCAATTAAGGATGCAGTTAATAACCATAATATTCCTTTAGAAATAGCTATAAGAGCCTTAACAAGCAATCCAGCAAAAGCCTTTAAGCTAAAAACTAAAGGTAGATTAGATAAGGGCTTTGATGCAGACCTATGCTTATTAGATAAAAACCTAGATATAGACACAGTTTTAGCAAAAGGGAAAATAATGGTTCAAGATAAAAAAACAATAGTATTTGGAACCTTTGAAGATAAGTATTAATTTTATAATAAATAAAATCACAGCAACTGCTGTGATTTTTTATTTCTTGCTTTAGACCTTACAGGAAGTATCGTATATGAGTACGATTGTAGTAATATTAATCATTTGCCTTCATGCTTTCTACCATGTTGATATTACGTAGCTTTTTGTTCATAAATATATTAACTAATAAGCTAAATACCATAGTTAAAAATGCTGAAAATAAATAGCTTTGAAGATAGATGTCTCTTCCAAACATTATTGAATCTATTTCAGCTACCTTCACAACAAAGGCATGTAAGAAGATACCTAATATTAAGCCAACAGCAGTTCCAATTATACTTAGTATAATTGTCTCTCTATACACATATCCTGAAACCTCTTTATCATGGAAGCCTAGAACCTTGATAGTAGCTATTTCCTTTTGTCTTTCTGTTATATTTATATTGGTTAGGTTATATAAGACAATAAAGGCAAGAAGTCCAGCACTTATAATTAAAACTATTACTATATAGTCTATTTTACCTAATAAGTCACTAAACTGATTCTTAATAATATCAGTAAAGGTAACTGCGTTTATTTCATCATTCTTTAATAGTACTGTTGCAAGCTCATCTCTATTTGCTTCATTTGAATCCTTCATCTTGCCAATTAAAATGTTAAAGTTTGGCTTTTTATTATAAGCATCTTCATATATTTTGCTTGGTATATAAATATATCCAGTTAAATAATTTTCCGCTATTCCCGATACTGTAAAATCAGCCTTCTTTTTATCACTAATTTCAAGATTGATTTTATCGCCAATACCCAGTCCTAATCTTTCAGCTAATTTCTCAGTTATAACAACTGTTTCTTCATTAAATTCTACAGGTGCTTTAGTTTTTCTATCCTGCAATATTATAAAATCAGTCAATTGACTTTCATCTTCAATTACAGTGATTGTTGTATCTATAACATTTTTGCTTTCATTACTAGTTGCCTTAGCATTCTCTTGATGTATAGTTGTATATTCTAATAGAGTGTCCTTGTTTGAAACTATATCATATAATTCTTTAGATTTTTCTAAAGAGCTTTCGCTTTTCAAGCTGACAATTAAATTATATTTAAAAATATCATTAAATTGCTTGTATATTATATCACCAATACTATCTCTTAGTCCAAAGCCTGTTACTAGAAGTGCAGTACAGCCAGCTATTCCAATAACAGTCATGAAAAATCTTTTCTTGTATCTAATTAAATTTCGAGCTGTAACCTTTTGTGTAAATTTAAGTCTTTTCCAAATTGGAGTTATGTATTCTAAAAATACACGCTTACCAGCCTTAGGTGCACGTGGTAGCATTAGTCTTGCTGGCACTTCCATGAGTGTACTGTAGCAAGCCCAAAATGTTGCCCCTAAGGTACAGAGTATTGCAGCAAGAGATGATATTAGGGCATATTTTACATTAAATGGTGTCATTAATGCAGGTAATGCATACATCATCTTATATGCATTCCAAATAACTGTTGGAAATAGATTAAATCCAACTAACAAGCCAATGATAGAACCTGCTATGCTTGCTAAACCAGCATATATTATATATTTAAATGCAATTGTAGATTTACTATAGCCTAGTGCTTTTAATGTACCTATTTGTGTACGCTCTTCTTCAACCATTCTTGTCATAGTAGTTAATGCAACAAGTGCAGCTACTAGGAAAAATAGGATAGGAAATACCTTTGCAATTGCTTCTATTTTTTCAGCATTTGATTTAAAGCTTTCAAAGGATGTATTTGAATGTCTATCTAGTATATACCATTCTGGCTTCTCAATTTTATTAATCTCTTTTTCAGCATCAATAAGCTTTTGCTCTGCCTCGGCAAGCTTCTCATCAGCTTCCTTTTTGCCATCTTCATATTCCTTGATTCCTTTTTCTAAATCAAGCTTGGCAGTATTTAATTCTTTAATAGCATCATTTAGCTTTGTTCTAGAATCTACTAACTCTTTCTCTGCTGATTTAAAGTTTTCTTCAGCAGTTTTTATATTATCATTTAATATTCTCTCACCTTCAAGTAGCTCTTGCTCTTTTTTATTAAGCTCCTCTAGAGATAGATTGTATTGTGCGACACTAGCATCATACTTAGCAACTTCTTCAGCAACTTGAGGATTAAGCTGTGCTAAAGGTCTTATTTCTTCAATTTTAGCTGCTGCTTCATCAAAGCTGTAGTTTAAATGAATTAAGCTGCAATTTAGCATCAGCAATTTGCTTTTTACCATCTTCTATTTCCTTTAGCTTTTCTTTTATTTGAAGTTCAAAATCAGCTTTTTGATTATTTAGCTCCTGCTCTCCTTCATAAAGCTTTGCTAAACCATCATCAATTTTTGCTTCTGCATCCTTTATTTCATTTTTGCCGTTTTCAATTTCAATTAAAGCATCTTCAAGCTCTTTTTCAACCTCAGCTTTTTTATCTAAATATTCAGCTCTTGCTTTTTGAAGCTTTGAATTAGCTTCATCAATAATTTCATTATATCTTATATCTATTTGATTTTTAGATATAGCTTCAATTTTATCTATAGTGTTGGCTATTAAATTATCATACTCATCAGAAAATGCAATTAAATCAAAAGCTCCATTTACTGTTGCATATATATCGGTATAAACCTCATAAGAAAAGCTATCCTCAGGGGTATACATTATTAATCCAACAACACCATTGCCAACAGTACTTCTTTCTCTTTCAACTGAAAAATATTGAGCACTTTGTACTATTCCTACAACCTCAAATTGATTTATAGCTAATTTATCATCTATATTAACATTATCTTCTGAAATATAGAGTTTGTCACCAATCTTTATTGCATCGCCAAGTAAATCCTTATGCTCTATAACACACTCTCCAGGGTTTTCTGGCATCCTTCCATCTACAATTATGACTTTATTTTGATAATTGGATGTATCAGAAGGAATACTATGTATTTTAGTAACAATGATATCATGATCAACACCTGATAAAAGCACATCTGCACTATATGCAGGCATGACATTAGATATGCTATCAATATCTTTAATAGCCTTTAAATCCTTATCTGTCAATCCCATTGTACTTGCTATTCTTATGTCCATAGTATTTGTATCATCATAGTACTTATCTACTGAAAGCCTCATGTCTGGTGTTGTAGCTAATAAACCAGCTAGAAATCCAACACCAAGTGCAACAATAGCAAGTATTGCTAAAAATCTACTTATACTATTTTTAATCTCTCTTATTATATTTTTTATGAACGTCTTTTTCATATTAGCCTCATTTCTAAGCATTAAATCTCTATTCAATAAACTCATAGAAAATCCGAAGGATTTTACTTAATCGGTAAAACTATAGAAAAATCGGAACGATTTTTCCTAAAAGTGAAGCAAGCTTCACTTTACCATTCTATCTGCTCTACTGGAATAGGATTTGGATTAATCTCACATGATTCTATTCTTCCATTTTTTATTTTAACTATTCTATCAGCCATTGCTGTTATAGCTTGATTGTGTGTTATGAGTATAACTGTTTTACCTGTATTTCTGCAGGTATCCTGTAAAAGCTTTAAGATAGTTTTTCCTGTATTATAATCCAGAGCACCTGTTGGCTCATCACATAAAAGTATTTTTGGATTTTTAGCAAGTGCTCTTGCTATAGAAACTCTTTGCTGCTCACCACCAGAAAGCTGAGCAGGAAAATTTAACATTCTATCCTTTAAACCAACATTTTCTAAGGTCTCAACAGGATCTAAAGGATTTTTGCATATTTCGCTTGCTAGCTCTACATTTTCAAGAGCAGTTAGATTTTGAACTAAATTATAAAATTGAAATACAAAGCCTACATCGTGCCTTCTGTATTCTGTTAGCTGCCTACTATTGTAATTGCTTATTTCATTACCATCCAACATAATACTTCCCTCATCACAGCTATCCATACCACCTAGCATGTTTAATAAAGTGGTTTTACCAGCACCACTTGGTCCAACAATTACACAAAATTCACCCTTCTTAATATCAAAGCTTATATGATCAGCGGCAGATATTTTTTGTTCACCCATTTTATAATATTTGCACACATTTTGAAAACTCACAAACTCTCTCATTAATACACCTCATTTATATTTATCTACATTATAATAACCATTTTTCTAATTATATATTGATATAATTAAATATACCTTAAAAATTGGAAATAAAACTAATAAAAATAAAAAATTGCTTTATTAAATAAATTATGAAAAAATTATTATTTTAACTGCGAAGTTGCAATTTATGCATTTTATTTCAGAAACTATGTTTGTTGAAAATAAGCGAAAGTTATTTATTTAACGATTTAAAACTTTAAATTTTACAAGATTTATTGCAAGAAATAAAAATATATAAGTCATTTTTGCAAAAAATCTTGCAAAAATAGCAAAAATAGAGTATATTATTCGTGAAGAAATTTGTGTTAGAGTGTTAATATTTTAAATTAAAATAAAACATAAAATTTAGTTAATATATTAAACGTCAACCACAAGATTATAAAATAGGGAGGAACAAATTTGATGTTTGACAAAGAAAAGAAGATTGCTTGGGAACAAAATATCCTTAGTAAATCATTAGAAAAAGCACCTGAAAGTAGAGAAACTTTCAGAACTGGTTCAGGAGATGTTATAAATAGACTATATACTCCAGAAGACATTGAAAATATTGATTATGACTCAGAAATAGGCTATCCAGGTCAATATCCATTTACAAGAGGATATCAACCTACAATGTACAGAGGTAAGCCATGGACAATGAGAATGTATGCAGGCTTTGCAACTGCAGAAGAATCAAACAAGAGATATAAATTCTTAGTTGAGCAAGGTTCAACAGGATTATCAGTTGCATTTGACTTACCAACTCAAATTGGATATGACTCAGATCATCCATTATCAGAAGGTGAAGTTGGAAAAGTAGGGGTTGCTATTGACTCATTAAAGGATATGGAAATACTATTTGATGGTATTCCATTAGATAAGGTTAGTACATCAATGACTATCAATGCTCCTGCATCAGTATTATTAGCTATGTACATTGCAGTTGCAGAAAAACAAGGAGTTTCACCAGATAAGCTTAGAGGAACAATACAAAATGACATTTTAAAGGAATATATTGCAAGAGGAACTTACATATTCCCAACTGAGCCATCAATGAGACTTATAACAAACATCTTCGAATACTGTTCAAAGGAAGTTCCACAATGGAACACAATCAGTATATCAGGATATCACATCAGAGAAGCTGGTTCAACAGCAGCTCAAGAGGTTGGTTTTACATTAGCTGATGGTATAGCATATGTAGATGCTGCTATCAAGGCTGGACTTGATGTTGATACATTTGCACCAAGATTATCATTCTTCTTCAATGCTCACAATGACTTATTAGAAGAGGTTGCTAAATACAGAGCAGCAAGAAGACTATGGGCAAAAATAATGAAGGAAAGATTTGGAGCTAAGAAGCCACAATCAATGATGCTTAAGTTCCATACTCAAACAGCTGGATGTACATTAACAGCTCAACAACCAGACAATAATATTATAAGAGTTGCTATTCAAACATTGGCAGCAGTACTTGGAGGAACTCAATCTCTACATACTAACTCAAGAGATGAGGCTCTTGCATTACCAACAACTGAGTCAGTACAAATAGCACTTAGAACACAACAAATAGTTGCATATGAGTCAGGTGTTACAAATACAGTAGATCCATTAGCAGGTTCATACTACATCGAAGCTAAAACTAAGCAAATCGAAGATGAAGCTATGGAATATATCAGAAAGATTGATGAGCTAGGTGGAGCACCAAGAGCTATAGATTTAGGATTTATACAAAAAGAAATAACAGATTCAGCTTACAAATATCAAATGGAAATTGAATCATTAGATAGAATAGTAGTTGGAGTAAATAAATTCCAAGTTCAAGAAGAAGCACCAAAGGGATTATTAAAGGTTGATCCAATTGTTGGTGAAATGCAAAAGAAAAAGATTGCTGAAGTTAAGGCTTCTAGAAATAACGAGGCTACACAAGCTGCGTTAGAGGCTTTGAGAAAAGCGTGTCAAGGAACTGAAAATGTAATGCCATATATTTTATCATCAGTTAAAGAATATTAAAAACAAGGTGAAATTTGTGGTGTTATGAGAGAAGTATTTGGCGAATACGAGCAAGCAGTGTTATTATAGAAGAAAGGGATGTGAGAGATAATGAATAGACCAATTAGAGTTTTAGTAGCAAAGCCAGGACTTGACGGACATGATAGAGGAGCTAAATTAATAGCAAGAGCCTTAAGAGATGCTGGAATGGAAGTAATATATACAGGACTTAGACAAACTCCAGAGCAAATAGTTGCAGCAGCAATACAAGAAGATGTTGATGTTGTGGGAATGAGTATATTATCAGGAGCACATAATCACTTATTACCAAAGGTAGTTGAATTATTAAGAGCACAAGGTGCTAATGATGTACTTGTTGTAGGTGGTGGAGTTATACCAGAGGATGATATACCAGGACTAAAAGCTGCTGGTATAGATGAGGTTTTCACACCTGGAACAGCAACAACAACTGCTATAGAATATATCAAGAATAACGTTAAAAGAAAATAAAGTTTAAATAATGGGAGAATTTGAATTCTCCCTTATTTCTAGTCAGACTTAAGGCAGGTGAGAGGATGAATGAATTAATAGAAAAGATGCTTGCTGGTGATAAGCGTTCATGTGCTAGATTGATTTCTTATGTCGAAAATGATGAGGAACAAGCACGTGAGATAATTAAAGCTATTAATAAATATACAGGTAGAGCACATATTATTGGAATAACAGGCCCTCCAGGAGCAGGAAAAAGTACACTTACTGATAAACTTGCAAAAAAGCTTTTGGATGAAGGAAATAAAATTGGTATTATAGCAATAGATCCTACAAGTCCATATTCAGGGGGTTCTATACTTGGTGATAGAATTCGTATGCAGGATTTAGCTCTTAATCCAAATGTATTTATCAGAAGTATGGGGACTAGAGGACATCTTGGTGGATTATCTAAAGCTACAAAGGATGTTGTAAAGGTTCTAGATGCTTTTGGAGTTGACTATATATTTATAGAGACAGTTGGAGTTGGACAATCTGAGGTTGATATAGTTAAAAATGCAGATACAATACTTATGGTTATGGTTCCAGGACTTGGTGATGATATACAATCAATTAAGGCTGGAGTTATGGAGATAGGTGATATTTTTGCTGTAAATAAGAGTGATTTATTCGGAGCACAACGTACTGCAACTGAAATCAATATGATGCTCGACTTAAGTCAAAATATGGATAGAAGACCACCTGTTTTAATGGTAACAGCGAGTAAAAATGAAGGAATAACTGAGCTTATAGATGAAATTAAAAAACATACTGAGTATCTAGAAGAGAGCGGAAAATTAAGACAAAGAAGACATAACAACACAAAGCTAGAAGTAGTAGAGATGATTGAATCTGAGCTTAGAAAAATAGTAATAAAGCATACTGATAAGGAAAATAAACTAGACGGTAGAGTAGAGCAGATATTAGATAAAGAAAAAGATATATATGATGTTATGGATGAGTTTTTATCAACTATAAATAATAGATTATAGGGAGGATAATTTGAAAGATTTTAGTTTAAGAAGGAATACTGGGATTTTTGGCATAATAATTATTTTGCTTTTAATGGCTTTTATTAGTTTTGGACTCAAGGGAGATTATGCTGATTATATAGCTAATGCTACTAATGCAATGCCATTTTATATGTTCGCTATTAGGAAACTTTTAATACCAATACTTGTTTTGGTTTTCCTAGTAATCAGATTTATAAAAGAAAGTACAGCAAAAAATAATAATAAATAAAGAAAATATTAAGAAGAAAGGAATTAAGATTATGAATTTATCAAGAGTAGACCATATTGGAATAGCTGTAAAAAATTTAGAAGAAGCATTAAGCTTCTATGAAGGGGTTTTAGGCTTAAAAGCTACAGGAACAGAGGTAGTAGAGGAGCAAAAGGTTAAGGTTGCTTTCTTACCATGTGGAGATAGTGAAATAGAGCTTTTAGAGTCAACTTCACCAGATGGACCAATAGCTAAATTCATTGAGAAGAACAATGGAAACGGTGGAATCCAACATATAGCTCTTAGAGTAGATAATATTGAGGAAGCAATAGCTGAAATGAAGGCTAAAGGAATGAAAATGATAGATGAAACTCCAAGATACGGAGCAGGTGGAGCTAAAATAGCTTTCTGTCATCCAAAATCATCAATGGGAGTTTTACTAGAGCTTAGTGAGAGACAATAATCGTAAATGAAAAAGCAGCTTACTAAAATATTGAAAATTATAGTAAGCTGTTTTATTTTATATTTTTATCATGAAATATTACTTAATTAATGATAATATGTATCCAACACCAATTACTGAAACATTAGTGAAACTATGCATTATCATAGGATATATAACACTTTTGCTTTTTTGAAATACAATTCCATACATTATTCCTAATATAAAGCAAAATACCAATTGCATATAATCCATACTTATTAAAAATGGATTTAACGTCCATTTGATATGTGCAAGTGAAAATAATATTGCAGATATAATATTTGCCCATGAAATATTTAGCTTTGCTATTTTTATATCTTTTTCACTTGAGATAAAATAAGTGATTATTGAAATTGGCAAGGCGCGAAACAATATTTCTTCTGAAGTACCCGACAAGAAAAGTTGAAAGCTTAATGAGCCCAATATATTCACATAAGTCAATGGATATTCAAATTGTGTGATTTGATTATTAAGATAGCTGATTGCAGATGTGATAGTTATATATACTAACATTGCTATAGTAAATATTTTAACATATTTTATACCTATATTTTTATCACCTAATTGGAATCCAAAATCAATGTTATATTTTTTTGTTAGTATGGTAATAGGTACTAAGGCTAAAAGCATCTGTATAATGTGGTGTACAGAAATCCAAGCAAAGACATTATATTTATCTATCACGTCGTAATTAAAAATATTCGCTACAATTGCACCAATTTTGCTAATAAATTGTTGAAATAAGAATATCATTAATATTGTAAAAACTATCCATACTTTTTTTTCTTTAAATTTTATCATCTATACTCCTTAGTTCAACTTTTTAATTATTTTCCTTTACACTTAACTTTATCTTTAATATATATCCTAAAATTAATCCCACGAAGATACCGATTGCATGAGCTGGTCCCCCAATTCCTAAAATTTTACTTTATATAATATTATTTCTATTATAGTATAATTATGTAATTAAGTCAATTGATTAACATTTTGTATATAATTCTTACACTAGAATCCGACTGTGTAGATTTTTTATAAAAAAAGAGCTATCTCTTTTAACTGTTTAAAGCATTTTGAGATAGCTCTTAGTTTACATATATTAAGCTTGTACTTTGTATAATATAATTATACTCTTTCTGCAAGTACCTGTTTAAGCTTTTCTGGTATTTGTATGTGCTGTGGACAGTGAACCATACATGCTTCACATTCTGTACATTTCTCTGCTGATTCATAATCGATGTTTCCACCAGAAATCCAATTTGAACCTTGATTCATAGATTTTGTATTCCAAGCTCTGAATATATTTGGTATTCTTACACCAAATGGACATGGCATACAATATCTACACGCAGTACAATTAACCTTTTGTAAAGCATTTATTCTTTTCTCAACCTCTAAAATTGCTTGATGCTCTTCTTCTTTTAATGGCTGAATGTCTTTAAATATTTCAATATTTTCGATGATTTGAGCCATATTACTCATACCTGAAAGTATTGTTGCAATACCTTCCTTTTCAGCTAGCCATCTAAATGCATACTTAACATTTGAATCTCCAAGGGCTTTGAAAGGCTCTGCAATTTTTTCAGGTAAGGCTGCTAGCATACCACCCTTTAATGGCTCCATAATTATTATTGGAATATTTCTCTTCTTTAATTCTAAGTAACCTAGTTCACCTGGTTGGTCAAGTAAATCCATATAATTAAATTGAATTTGAGCAAAATCCCAATCATATAAATCTAGAATTTTTAGTAGTGTTTCATAGTTGTCATGAATTGAGAATCCAATATATTTTATTTTTCCTTCTTTTTTCTTTTGAATTGCCCAATCTATTACATCATAGTTTGTTATAGTTTCTATTAATCCTCTTTCTAGTGCATGTAATAAGTAGAAATCTATGTAATCTGTTTGAAGTCTTTCAAGACTAGTATTAAATAATTCATCCATGCTTTCCTTTGAAGTAATCTTTCTCATAGGAAGCTTGTCTGCAATAAATACCTCTTCTCTTTTAATATGCTTTAAAGCAATTCCAAGAGATATCTCACTTGCACCATCGCCATAAAGATATGCTGTGTCATAATAATTTACTCCATTTTCATAGGCGTATTTTACCATTTCATTAACTTGCTCTTGATCTATTTTATCATCTTTACGAGGCAATCTCATAAGACCAAAGCCAAGCTTTGAAGTGTTTACATTTAACTTATCTAATTTAGACATTTTCATTTTTAAATACCTCATTTCTTTATATAATAGTTGCTACAAATCTAATTTCTACTTAGTTGTGCGTCTAACATCTATATATAATATATCACTTTTTATAGCATATTTCAAGAATATTTCAATAAAAAAGTAATATCCAAATAATGCTAAGCAATATTACTAGTTTAAAATTTTATATTGAGTTAATTTTACAATTATGTTAATATTATTGGGTACTAATTAGAGAATTAATTTTTTATTTAATTATGGGAGGAATATTTTGAAAAAATTTGACTTATTATGGCCAATAGCTGTAATTGCAATTGTATTTTGTATAACTAGACAAGCCTTTGTAGAATTTGCTAGTAATCATCTTTATTGGTCGGGCTTTATAAAATTTGGATTATTGGCACCTTTAGGAGAGCTATTAGTAAT
>JBPOHM010000311.1:0-1718 GCA_052035585.1 Bacillota bacterium | reverse complement strand
ATGCTGCTCCTTGCTTTGCATAACCATTGTATAGTACTGCTCTCCATTCTGGGATTGATTCAAATACCTCTAAAGCTGCATAGTCATAACGAATACGAGCTGACTTTTCGTCCTTCCATACTTGTACTACATCCTTAGCTCCAGCCTTAAATGCACTTTCAGAAATCATACGAGCAAATTCAGCATATTCAACAGGACATTGTAATACTAATATTTGATCCTTTTGAATATTAACGCCTGATCTAACAGCCAAGTCTGCATATTGAGACAATTTTTCACTAAAATTCATTGTTGGTTTCCTACCCTTCGTAATAAATTTACATTATATCAATTATATCACAGGACCTTTATATATGCGATATAATTTTATTTTAGTTATAATTCTTTTTATTATACGATTTATTATACGATTTTTGTTGTAAAATCTTCTAAATTCCAAATATCTGTTACAAAGCTCTCATAAAAATAAGGCTCATGGCTTACTAATAATACAGTTCCCTTGAATTCTCTTAAGGCTTTAGCAAGCTCTTCCTTAGCTTCTACATCTAAGTGGTTTGTAGGCTCATCTAGTACAAGGAAATTTACTTCCTTCATAAGTATTTTACAAAGTCTTACCTTTGCATTTTCTCCTCCTGAAAGAACTTGCATTTGACTTTCAATATTTTCATTAGTCAATCCACATCTAGCAAGCTCTAAACGCACCTCTCTGTTTTGCAATGAAGGGTACATATCCCATATTTCTTGTAAAGCAGTTTTAGTGTTGTTTTTAGAATCCTCTTGTTCAAAATATCCAATAGCTAGGTTTTCACCATGATGTATTGTTCCTGATATTGGAGGAATTATTCCTAAAAAGGTTTTTAATAATGTTGATTTACCAAGACCATTTACTCCACGAATAGCAATCTTCTTGCCTCTTTCTACCCAAAATTCCATAGGCTTTGTTAGAGGTGTATCATAACCTATTACTAAATCCTTAGCTTCAATAAGGAATCGACTTGGAGCCTTTGTTTCTTTAAATTTAAAGGTTGGTTTTGGCTTCTCCTTTGGCTTTTCAATAATTTCCATCTTTTCAAGCTTTTTAGCTCTACTTTGCGCCATACCTCTTGTAGCAACTCTCGCCTTGTTTCTAGCTATAAAGTCCTCAAGCTGTTCTATTTCCTTTTGTTGTCTTTCTATATCTCTATCAAGCTGTCTCTTTTTCAATTCATAAAGACGTTGGAACTCATCATAGTTACCAACATATCTACTTAATTCACAGTTTTCAACATGATATATAATATTACAAACATCATTTATAAATGGAACATCATGTGATATCAAAATAAAGGCATTTTCATAATTCTGTAGGTACTTTGTTAACCACTCAATATGATTTGCATCAAGATAGTTTGTAGGTTCATCAAGAAGCAAAATGGTTGGATTTTGTAATAAAAGCTTAGTTAAGAGAACCTTGCTACGTTGTCCTCCACTTAGCTCATCTACAAGTCTATCAAGTCCAATATCTCCTAGACCTAAGCCGTTTGCTACCTCTTCAATTTTAGAGTCTATTACATAAAATCCACTACTATCAAGTATTGTTTGGATTTCAGCAGTATCCTCTTGCATTTTAGCTACCTCATCATCACTAGCTTCTGCCATCTTATCATATATCTCTAGCATTTCCTTTTCTAGCTTAAATAAATCATCAAATGCTAATCTTAAATTATCCCTTATAGTTG
>JBPOHM010000169.1:0-2734 GCA_052035585.1 Bacillota bacterium | reverse complement strand
TTTAAAAAAGCGGACAATTAATGTTGCAATTTTTAATGGAAAATGATAAAATAAAATCTACTGGATATTTTACAGGGACTGTAATAATTGAAAATTCTAAAGCAATTGAGATAAAAGCCTCTCAAGATATGAATATATCAAATATAGATATTAGAACAGATCAAATTGTTCCTGAAAATAGAATCTTATTTAATTTGGATTTTAGTAATTCTATGACTGCAATGGATGAAGCAAAGGAAGCTTTAAATGATAAGCTATTTAAAGCTAATAATGATTTAAACAAGATGAAAAAAGCTCTTGAAAAAATAATAAATAAAACTATTGATAATGTTGACAGCATTAATCCAAATGATGGCGTTACAATATATGCAGCTTCAGATGGAAGAATAAAAAATCTTACTATTGAAGAAGGTAAAAAAATAGATAATAGACTCATATCTAACATAATTGATGATAAAAGATTAAAAATTTCATTTAAAATGACTCCGAATGAGTATTCAAATATGTCTGTTGGTCAGAAAATAAAAGTAAGCTTCACAGGATATGAAGGTTATTATGATGCTGAGGTTATAAGTATAAATCCAAATTCCGTACCTGACAAGGATAAGGTATCGTTTGTTTATAATGGAGTTATAGAAGCACAAAACCCTGGACTAATATCTCCTGGTGTAAGTGTAGGAATTTCTTTACAAAAGGATGGGCAGGTAACATCTACATTAATTAATGCTGGTCTTGTAGATTCTTATGCTGAACAAATTCCAGTAACAACTGAGATTTACTCAAGCTATGATATGGATGTATATGTTACAAAGTTAAATGTCATAGAGGGCTCAGAGGTTAAAAAGGGTCAGGTTATAGCTGTTTTAGGTGGTGAAGATTTAGCAAATAAAATTACATCTGATATTAAGAATATAAAGAGCATGATGAAGCAAATTTCTGAAATAAAAGAAGAAATGTCAGAAATCTATAGCGATGTTATTGAAATAACTGGTGAAAGTAATTTTTCAATGGATAGTTCAGGAACCTGTACAGTAGCTGATAAAATATATGTGGATTATGTAACTGAAAAAGAGACGATAAGAAAAGGTGAAACTATAATGGTATATCGTATTTATGACAGTGAAGCATTTGTTATAAAAGCAGTTGTTGATCCAGAAACATATGCTAGAGTTTCAAAGGCGAAGGATAAGGTTTATTATGGAAAGGAATCATCAAAGATTGAAACAAAAGCTATCTTAACAGCTTTTAAGGAATACTCTAAAAGATACGAGTTGTTTTTCATGTTTTCCCCAGAGGATAAAACAGTGACACTTAATGATAATGTATATTTTAGCTATTCCTATGAAGAGCAATATCCTAATGTAGTACCAGTTTCTACAATCGTACCAATAGGTAAATTGCAGGTAGGTGCACAGGGTTACGTATATTTAATTAATGAAGAGGATTCAATATTAGGAAAAATAGATGTACTAGAGGAAAAAAGAGTTAAAATAATTGCTTTAGGTGATGATAAGGCTGCTATAGAGTTTGATAAGAACACCTATTTAGGCATGGGAGAGAAAAGGGTAGTTAATTATATAGATTCTACATTAAAAAATGGAATGAGAGTGAGAACAAAATGAAAAAGCTTTTAATTTACATTATCACACTTATTGTAATTACTGCATCTATCTTCTTTGTATTAAAAAAGAACTTCCCACCTGATATAGTTGAGATTAATTTTGAATCAATAATTGATTCTAGACGTATTAATGAAGCAGTAAATAGTTTGTATCTGTATGATTATCTGAATCTATATGATATAAGCTTTCAAGAAAAAAATGCTAAGCTATACTCAGGAAACATTAATATTTTACTTAGAAATAAAGATATAGAGGATATAGGAATTACTTTAAAGGATAATGAGGTTTTAGTAGGAGATAGATTTATGAAAGAAAATTTCAAATATAATCTCCTAGGTGAAACATACACTTCAAGATTTGGAGACTTTGCTGTCAATGCCATTATAAAAAATGACGATAATGTTTATTATAGAAACCTTGATTTCTTCGATGCTGCAAGTGTAAAGAAGCAGATACTTTATCTATCTCTTATGAGTACAAAGGGAAGAACTGTAAGCTATAAAAATACAATAGAATCACTAAGATATTTTGGTATGAATGTTGAAAAAAGCATACATTATGCAGATGTAGTTAACTTCTTTCTTAAAGTTCTAGTTTTATTGATATTAACTGCTCTAGTAATTGTATTTTTAACGGTAATGTCTCTTATAAAAAAGATAGCTACTCAAATAAAGGATCGTCAAAAGTCGTTTAGCTATGAGTTAGAGCTTCATGAGTTTGTATTAAAAACGGAAAATTTTCAAAATATTTTAAAACTATTGGCCGGAATATTTATCGAAATAGCAATTATTTTTGCAGTGCTTTATTTTACTATAATATTTTTAAATACACCTTTTTCATATGAAATCGATTTTACATCATTAGATAGTGTATTGAATGCTATAAAAGCATTTTTAAGTCTAATGAAATTTTACATACTTAATGGATTTACAAACATTTCCTTAGCTATAATAAAATGCATTATGATATATACCATTACACTAGTTGTTATTGTAGCTATAAATTTAAAAAAAGTATTTATAAAATTAAAAAAAGCTAGTTAAAGTATTCTACAACAAATTTTACATCGGAGGGAACACGTGAAAAATAAATTTTTAAAATCAAAATTATTA
>JBPOHM010000268.1:0-10286 GCA_052035585.1 Bacillota bacterium | reverse complement strand
CTGTTAAAAATCTAATTCCACACTCTAATGTCATAAGCTTTGAGCCCCAAACAAGTGATTCTATCTCAGCTTCTGTCAGTATATTTGCTGTAATCTCTAAATATCCCTTTACATATGTTTCAAAAAGCTCTAAATCAAAATGCACCTTTGATAAATCGGGTTCATCCTCTGCCGCAGTACTAGCACCAAATCGAACAGAATCACCAAAATCATTAGCACATAGTCCTGGCATTATTGTATCTAGGTCTATTATACATATACCCTTTTGAGTGTACTTATCAAACAAAATATTATTTAGCTTTGTATCATTATGTGTAACACGCAGTGGAAGCTCTTTTGTAGCAAGCCTATTCATCAAATAGCTACAATCCTTTTCACGAGATAAAGCAAAATCTATTTCTTCCCTAACTAGACTTACCCTACCTAGCTTATCATTTTTTATAGCTACTTTTAAATTATTTAAGCGATTCGGAGTATCATGAAATCTAGCAATTGTTTCATGAAGCCTTTCTGCAGGAAAATCACTTAGCTGCCTCATAAAGTTACCAAAGCTCTTTGAACTTTCATAAAAATGTTCAAGTCTTTCTACAGCTTGAAAACAAATGATATCTTCAATAAAATAAAATGCTCTCCAAACTTCATTATCTGAATCAATGAAATAATATTTATTGTCCTTTGTTTTTAAAAGGTTTAAGGTTTCTCTTAAATAGTTCCCACCATTTTTTATTATTTCATCCTTTAAGTAATTTGTTACATTATATATATTTTCCATTAACTTTATTGGCTCTTTAAAAACATTAGAGTTAATTCTTTGTAAAATATATTTATTTTCCTTACCGTCTAAGGCTTTTACATTAACACAATATGTATTATTTATATGACCTTCACCATAAGAATAACAATCTGTAACAAATCCACTAAAATTATAGATATTCAAGGCTTCATTTAGCTTTATACCATTAGACATTTCTAATTGTTCTCCCAAAGAGGTGTACTATATTCACCTGCTTGATGCTTTTCTAACATAGCCTTTGTAACAATTTCCTTATCTTCCTTGTATGTCATGCCATACCACTTATCACTGCATTTTAAAACCTTTACAGTTGCCTTGTTTTCATCAACTAATTGTCCTACAAACTTAGGCAATAAATACTCAGCTTTAAGAGGATTAGTTATAAGTGCTTCATCTAGAAATTTAGGGAAATTATTCTCAAGCTCCTTTAAGAAGTTTTGTGTAAAACCAAATAAGTTCATACTTACTGTGCTGTTTATATCAACATCTATCCAAGTCTTGCCTTCATCCTCTGTATAACAAGTTGAATTTCCATGCTTTTCTATCTTTAAACGTTCATCGATTTTTTCTAGGTATCCATTTTCATCTACTACACAAACACCTCTAGAAACAGAACCATTTTCAGATAATGTATTTGCTAAAATATATCCAACCATAGCAAAATCATTTTTAGTTTCATCATTTATATTACTTAAAAAATCATAGATTTTTTTAAATGCACCTGGTCCATAATAATCATCAGCATTTATTACTGCAAAAGGTGCATCTATTAAATCCCTTGCACTTAATACAGCATGGCATGTTCCCCAAGGCTTTACTCTATCCTTTGGAACCTCATAGCCTTTTGGTAAATCATTAATATCCTGATATGCATATTTTAAGTCAATATGCTTTGCAATTCTATTACCTACAGCCTCGTTAAATTGAGATTCAAACTCTTTTTTAATTATAATTACAACCTTCTCAAAGCCTGCTCTTTTAGCATCGTAAACTGAGTAATCTATTATAGCCTCACCATGTGGTCCAACTGCATCTGTTTGCTTTGATCCACCATAACGACTTGCCATACCAGCAGCCATTATCACTAATATTGGTTTTTTCATTTCGAATATATTCCTTTCTAATAATACTAAGCTCTATAGCTATCTAATTCAATTACTTTCCCATCATTTATTCTTGACTCTTCTGCTGCTAATGCACAATAATGGCTTTCAACAGAATGTTCAACTGATGTAATTGCACTTGTTGGTTCTTTATCATAAATTATTAAATCTAAAAACTCACTTACCATTCTATTATCTCCACCACCATGACCTGAGAAATCACTTGCTAATTTAGAAACATCAATCTCTATTGTATCTTCTCCAAATCTTGTAAGCTTAATAATATTTGAAGACATATCTGCTATTATTTCACCCTTTGTTCCCATAAATTTCGCATATCTCGAGCCTGTTGCAGTAAATCCACTCATTGTTAAATGTATATTTGAACCATCAGTCATTTCAAGATTAACTACCTGATGATCAACCACATTATTATCACAATGATATACACATCTACCATATGGGCCTGTTTTTATTGCCTCTGTAATACTTTCAACACTTGGATGAAGTGTTAAAACATCTAATGGCCATGCCTTATATCCATTAACAGCGCCTATTTTTTTATGAGTTAAATATATTTTTTCAGCATCAAATGGACAGCTTTCTTTTGCCTTACAGCCATCTAGGCAACGAAGTGCTGCTCCTTCTGGGGCACATTCCTTTTTGAATAAATATGTACTTCCAAATGACGAAACTGATTTACATGTCTTACCTGTCAACCATAAATATAAATCCATATCATGACAGCACTTAGCTAATATCATAGGACTAGTTGTTTCCGAATTTCTCCAATTTCCTCTAACAAAGCTATGAGCCTGATGCCAGTAACCTACATTTTCAAGTGCCATAACGTTTACTACATCTCCAATAGAGTCTTCCTCAATCAATTGCTTTAGCTTAGTAAAGAAAGGAGTATATCTTAAAACATGACATACTACTACCTTGCGATTATATTCCTTAGCAACTCTTACTATCTCTCTACATTCATCAAGATCTGGAGAAATAGGCTTTTCAAGTAGAACATGATATCCTTTTTTTAGTGCAGGTATAGCATGTCCAACATGCTGTTTATCCTGAGTTGTAATAAACATTACATCTGCTAATTTTTCTTGTTCTAATAGCTTCTCTGCACTATTAAAGCACATGCTATGTGGAATATTGTATAGACTTGCTACTTCGTCAACCTTTGATCTATCTATATCTGCAATTGCAACAATCTCCATCTTGTCAGGATAGATTTTTGCACATTTTGCATATGTATCCTTTCCTCTACTACCTAAACCTACTAAAGCAACCTTTAATTTTTTCATAATAGTCATTCCCTCTCTTTTGTCAATTAATTATTCTTTTCAAATCTCCAAGAATCTCTTACCATGTCACTTATGTCTCGCTTAGCTTCCCAATTAAGCTCTATTTTTGCTTTAGATGCATCAGCGTAGCATTCAGCTATGTCACCCTTGCGTCTATCTACTATATCATATGGAATTTTTATTTGATTTATATCTTCAAATGTTTTAACAAGCTGTAAAACTGATACTCCTTTACCAGTTCCTAAATTATATACATTAAGTCCCTCTTTTATATTTTCAAGAGCTGCCAAATGACCTTCAGCTAAATCTAGTACATGTATATAATCTCTAACACCTGTTCCATCTATAGTATCATAATCATTTCCAAAAACCTTTAGTCTTTCTAGCTTACCCTTTGCTACTTGAGTTATATAAGGCATTAAATTATTAGGTATACCATTTGGAAGCTCTCCAATCAATCCGCTCTCATGTGCACCTATTGGATTAAAATATCTTAGTAGAGTTACACAAAAGCTAGGATTTGCCTTAGCTATATCAGAAAGTATTCTCTCATTCATTGCCTTTGTTTCACCATAAGGATTAGTAGTTGGTAAAAGGTCCATGCTCTCCTTAAAAGGAACTATGTTATTACCATAAACAGTTGCTGATGAACTGAAAACAAATTTATTAACATTATACTTTTTACAAAGCTTGCATAATACCATTGTACTTAACAGATTATTATAGTAATATTCTAATGGCTTTTCTACAGATTCTCCAACAGCCTTAAGACCAGCAAAATGTATTATACCTTCAATTTCATTTTCCTGAAATATCTTCTCTGTTGCTTGCTCATATGTTACATCTACCTTATAAAATTTAATATCCTTACCACTTATTTTCTTTATTTTGTCAACAACTTCAATACTACTATTGCTTAAGTTATCAGCAACTATAACATCATAGCCTGCCTCTAACAGAACTACACAGGTATGAGATCCAATATATCCTGTCCCACCTGTAACCAGAATGTTCATATATACCTCCATAGGACAAGCATAATTACTATGCTAATTTTTAATATGTTCTATTGCTTTTTATTTCATATAATAGTTTAATATAGTTATTATATCTAATCTCACTAATCTTATTGCTTTTAACTGCTTCCTTTACGGCACAGCTTGGTTCCTTATCATGAAGGCAATTATTAAACTTGCAATTTTCACTATATTCTCTAATCTCAGGATAATAATCTCTAAGCTCATAATAATCAATTTCATTTATATCAAAGGAGCTGAATCCTGGTGTATCAACTGCAAATCCACCAAAATTAAGCTTATAAATCTCAGCGTGACGTGTTGTATGCTTCCCTCTTTTAAGCTTTTCACTTATATCACCAGTTTTTAACTCAAAGCCACTATCAATTGCGTTCATTAGTGAGGATTTTCCAACACCAGAGGGACCTGAAAACAAGCTTATTTTATCCTTTAATAATTCCTTAAATTCATCCAAAAGATTAGCATTGTATTTAGAAGTAAATATAATCTTGTATCCCGTATTTCTATATATATCCATAAATTTAGATAGATACTCTTCATCAACAAGATCACATTTATTAAAGCAAATTATCGGAACTAAATTATTTAATTCAGATGCAATTAATAGTTTATCTAATAGTAAAAAGCTTGGTTCTGGATTTTTAACAGCAAATACAATTATAATTTGATCAACATTAGATACACTTGGCCTTTTCATCTCGTTCTTTCTTTCGAGTATTTCTTCAATATAACCAAAATTTTTATTTTCTTCTGTCAATCTAATTATTACCTTATCGCCTACTAAGGGCTTTATATTTTGATTCCTGAACAATCCCCTTGCTCTACACTCTATTACACTATCATTGGTATCTACATAATAATTTCCACCAACACCTCTAATAATTACACCTTGCAATAAATCACATTCCTTTCTTATTCAAAATTTACTTCAATAGTACCTATAGATACTCCATCAATGAATACTTCAAAATTTTGAATTCCATTTCCATATACAGTAATAAATTCAAATTTCTCAGTTACAACTTTCTCTTCATTATATACAAGCTCTTTTCCTAAGTCTGTTATTCTATATACAGCAATTTGTACTTTTTCCTTTCCTTCAGGAAGTGGTACACTTATTTGACGATAGTTATTATTATCATTTTCTTCAGGATCTGTAACTGTTCCATTTTCATTTCCATCACCTTCACCATTACCAGGCTCATTAGTTTCATCTTTACCAAGGCTCACAATTAGACCTATACGTGTTAATTCCTCAACCTCAACACCTTCTCTATATGTTTGCTTAGCTACAAGATCCTTCTCAATTTCATCACTATATTCATAAGTTACATCACCAACACTTAGGTTTGCTTCTAATATTCTAGCCTTTGCTTCTTCAAGACTTAAGCCTACTAATTTTGGTACAGGTACATGTACTATATTAGGTCCTATACTATATACATAATCAACCTTAGTACCCATTTGTACCTTTTCCCCAGGTAAAGGTGATTGCTTAATAATTTTACCACTAGGTTCATCACTATTTTCAGTTTTTACAACTCCAACCTCAAGTCCTTTACTTTTTAGGATACTTTCAGCTGCAACATTATATTCAATTAATAGATTTGGAACCTCAACTTCCTTTGTTCCTTTACTAATAACGATCTCAACCGGATAGCCCTTTTTAACCTTTTGGTTAGCTTCTATATTTTGCTGACTTACTATTCCTTCTGCATATTCTGAGCTATATACTCTTTCCTTAATGTTTAATAAAATACCTGCTTCATCAGCAAGTCTCTTTGCTTCCTCTTCTGGCTTTCCAACCATAGCAGGAACTGTAACCTCTGGAACTATCAAAATTGCTCTAATAGCAAAGAACCCTATAATTGTAACTAGTACTAAAGCTGACATTATAGCAGCAAATGTTATTTTAAAATTATCCTTTTCTTCAATTTCATCTTTTTTCTTTTTCTTTTTATTCTTCTTATTATTTGATGGTTTTTCTTCATTATCAGTTAGAATTATAGTTGTAACCTTTCTACCACCGATTGTCTCTTCATCATCTCTATTTGAGAAAAATTCATCAAAGGCTTTACTGTTTCCAAGCTTTTCTTCATCAAGCTCTTCATCTTTAGTATTATCATCCATGATATAATTGTCATCATTGAAATTATCATTTTCTATCATATCAGCATTAATTTTAGGCATTATTATTGTTGGTGAATTCTCATTATCAAGATATCTATCTTGAGTCTCCGGTTCATGAGAGGAATTTTTTTGCAATAAATATAAATCCTTTAACAAATCAGAAACCTTTTGATATCTATAGCTTTGATGCTTTTCCATACATTTTAATATTATTGCTTCTAAGCCCTTTGATATTATAATATCATTAAATCTCTGAGTTGGTGACTGAACAGGCTCTTTTATATGCTTCATCGCAACAGAAATATGATTGTCTGAATCAAATGGAACTACTCCAGTAGCCATCTCATACATTACAACTCCAAGAGAATAAATATCTGATTTTTCATCTACATATCCTCCTCTTGCTTGCTCTGGTGAGAAGTAATGAACAGAGCCCATTACATTTGAAGCATTATTTATAGTTACAGAGCTAGCTGCCTTTGCAATTCCAAAATCTGCAACCTTCACTATGCCTTCATCTGTTATCATAATATTATGTGGCTTTATATCTCTATGAATAATTTTATTTAAATGTGCATGCTTTAAAGCCTCAGCTACCTGCATACTAATTTTAATTATCTCTTCTTCCTTTAGCTTTCCATTTTTAGTTATATAGTCCTTTAAGGTTTCACCCTTTATATATTCCATAACAATATAGTAAATGTCATTTTCCATTCCAGTGTCATAAATATTAACTATATTTGGATGATTTAAACTTGCTGCTGATAAGGATTCTTGTTTAAATTTCTCAACAAAATCAGCATCAGAAATCAATTCATTTCTCAATATTTTTATAGCAACAAATCTGTTTAATACTCTACATTTCGCTTTGTAAACAACAGACATTCCGCCGCCACCTATTTTTTCGATTATTTCATATCTATTTCCTAAGACTTTACCTATCATTAGTTTTCACCTCTATCTGTAGTATCTATAATAATAACAGTAATATTATCTGTCCCACCATTTTCATTTGCTAAATTTATAAGCTTATCTACAACATCTGCACCATAATTTTTAACATAATAAAGCATGTCATTATCAGTAATATGATTTGTTAATCCATCTGAGCACAATAGTAGCTTATCATTATCCTTTAGCTCAATCTCAAAAATGTCTATATTTATATTGGATTCTGCACCTAAGGCTCTTGTTATTTCATTTCTTTTAGAATGATTTTTTGCCTCTGCCTTAGTTATTTCTCCTTTTTTAACAAGCTCCTGTACAAATGTATGGTCATCTGTAATTTGCTTTATGTAATCATCATTAATTAAATATGTTCTACTATCTCCTACATTACCTATATATGCTATTCTTTCTACCTTGTCAATTACAGACATTGTAATAGTAGTACCCATTCCATTATACTCTTCATCACTAAACGATTTATCATATATGGCTTTATTTGCTAAATCAGCACATTCTATAATAAACTTAGGTACCTTGAAATCTGGTTTTTGAATTTCACTAATAAAATGAGTTTTTACTGTATTAACTGCCATATTGCTTGCTATTTCACCAGCCTTATGACCTCCCATACCATCAGCAACAACACAAAGATAATAATTTTCTGATTCATGTATAGCTAGATTGTCTTCATTTACATTTCTAATCTTTCCACTGTTTGTACCATAATATGATTTCATAATTTAATCACATCCTTTTCTCAAGAATATCATTTCTTAATTGTCCACAGGCAGCGTTTATATCACTACCTAATTCTCGTCTGACTGTAGCATAAACACCTAAGTCATTCAAGGTCTTTTTAAATTTATCTATATTGTATTCCTTTGATGCGCTCATTTTACTTTCTTTAATTGTGTTGTATGGTATTAAATTAACATTGCATAGCATATCCTTTGCATAATTACTTAAATTAACAGCATCCTCGTATGTATCATTAAATTCATCTATTAGGATATATTCAAATGTTATTCGCTTATTTGTCTTTTTAATATAATATTCACATGCCTTCATTAAATCATCAAGATTATACATTCTAGCTATTGGTAATATCTTTTCTCTCTTTTCTTGATTAGCCACATGAAGTGATATAGCAAGTGTAATTTGTAAATCTAAATTTGCTAATTCATATATTTTCGGAACAAGTCCACAGGTTGACATTGTAATCTTCCTATGACTTATGTTCTGACCTTTTTCATCATTTATAATATTAAAAAACTTTATTAAATTATCAAAGTTTTCTAATGGTTCACCAGTTCCCATTACAACTATATTGTTAATTTTCTCTCCTGTATTCTTTTGCACTATATATATTTGATTTAATAGCTCAGCAACACTTAAATTTCTAATAAAGCCTTTTTTAGTAGACGCACAAAAAACACAGCCCATTTTACATCCTACCTGTGATGAAATACACAGTGTATTGCCATGTTTGTATTTTAAAAATACTGTCTCAATAATGTTGCCATCTTCTAATAATAGCAAATATTTTTTAGTTTCATCCTGCTTTGAATCAAGTCTTTGCAATATACTAATATTAGTAAATTCAAAATTATTTTTTAATAGTTCTCTAGTATTTTTTGCTATATTAGACATTTCATCAAAGCTCGTAACATTTTTTTTATGAATCCATTCATATATTTGCTTCGCTTTATAAGAAGGCTCAGCAATTGAAGCCATATGCTTTTGTAATTCTTCTAATGTTAAGTTATCTATTTTTATGCTCATGCTAAGCATCCTCCATAGTATCAACTTCGTTGATCCTCTTCATATTATACCATATTTTTTCTAAGCTTTGCAATAAAAAAGCCATCCATATCGTGTATATGAGGATATATTTCAATATACCCTTTCTTTGACGTATCAAATATATTTTTAGTTTCAACACTAATATCTATCATCTTATAATTAGGATTTCTCTCAATAAAATATTTTATTAAATCAATATTTTCTTTTTTATCAGTTGTACATGTAGAATATACTAATTCACCATTAGGCTTTAAATATTTTGAAGCATTTTCTAATATTTTATATTGTAATTCAAATAATTTATCTGATGCAACATTATCATCCTGCCTATTGTACTTAATTTCTGGTTTTCTTCTTATTATTCCAAGTCCAGAGCAAGGAACATCAACTATACAATAATCAAATTTATTTTCTAGTTTATCATCAAAAATTGAAGCATCTGCAAGCTCTGTTTTAACATTTTTTAAGCCTAATCTTTTTATATCATTATTTATTAGCTTTATCTTATGCTCATATAAGTCTCTAGATATTACAGTACCTGTACTATTTAGTCTTTCTGCTACATCCATTGTTTTACCACCAGGAGCAGCACACATGTCCAAAATTAAAGAATTCTCTTTTGGATTTAATATTTGACCTACTAGCATAGAGCTTTCACTTTGTACAGAAAAAAGTCCATTTTTAAACTCATCTAAGCTCTCTAAATTGCTCTTATTTTTAATTGTCATACCTTTTTCAGCTATTAAACAATCCGTACAAATAATATTATTTTGCTCTAATTTCTTTTTTAATTCTTCTTTACTTATTTTAGTAGTGTTTACTCTAATATTTAGCTTAGCCTCTTCATTGTTTTTAAGCAAAACCTCTTCAATTTTTTCTACACCAAATTGGCGTATAAATTTTTTTATAAGCCATGTTGGATATGAGTATTTAATTGATAAGTATTCTAATCTGTCCTCTTCCTTTGGTGAAGCCTTTAGAGCTTCTATTTCCTCTATAACCTGTTCTTTGCTTCTTAGTATATTTCTAAGCACAGCATTTACAAACTTAGATGCTTGAACACCTATCTTTTTCTTGATGTATTCTACACTTTCATTTACTATAACAAATTCCTTTGAATTTTCAAGAAAAAACATTTGATATATTGCCAATCTAAAAGTAA
>JBPOHM010000242.1:0-26979 GCA_052035585.1 Bacillota bacterium | reverse complement strand
TTTTTTTATTTATAAGAAATTCATACCTTTATTCAAAGAAAATGACAAACCTACCTTAAAAAAAGATAGGTTTGTCATTAATCTGAGCGAATTTTAAATTCGCTTTTTTTATGCACAAATATATTTTGTATAAAAATTTTCATTATATATGTATGAAAATATGCATATTATTTATATAGAGTTTAAATAGAATAAACACATTTACATGATAATAATTATTCTAATAAATATTGCTTAATTATACATTTTAGTATAATTTGTAAAAAGTAAATTAAATTAACTAAATATGTAAAAAAATTAATTTTATTAATAATTATTAATTTTTTAAACATTTGATTGACAAACAATTAACATACTAATATAATTTTTATAGATAGAAATTGACAAAATAAAAACATAGAGTTTTAATATTGTTAATATGAACTTTTAATTAAATAGAGGAGGTTTTAAAAAGTGCAAACAGGATTTGATATGAAGGAAAATGAAAAAGGTTTCATTGAGTTAAAGAATTACATAGACTCATTGAAAGACTCACAAGGTATATTGATGCAAACCTTACATAAGGCTCAAAGTATTTTTGGATATTTGCCAATAGAAGTGCAAAAATTTATATCTAAAGAACTAAATGTTCCTTTAGCTGAAATATACGGAGTAGCTACGTTTTATACACAATTTTCTATTGAACCAAAAGGAAAACATAAGATTGGAGTATGCTTAGGTACTGCATGCTATGTTAGAAATTCACAAGCTGTTTTGGACAAGCTAGCTGAAACATTAAATGTAGCAGTTGGTGGAACTACAGAAGATGGATTATTCACTTTAGAAGCAACAAGATGCTTAGGATGCTGTGGTTTAGCTCCTGTAATGATGATCGATGATGAAGTTTATGGAAAAGTTGAACCTAACAATATTCCATCAATAATAGCTTCATACAAAAAGTAATGAAATTTCTTTAAAGAAAGGATATAGTTTAAATGAAATCATTAGAAGAATTAAAGAAAATTAGAGAAGCTTCTTTAGCTAATATGGAAATGCGTAATACTGAAAAGGATGTAAGAATAGTAGTAGGAATGGCTACTTGCGGAATTTCAGCAGGTGCAAGACCTGTATTAAATACTCTTATAGAAGAAGTAGCTAAAAGAAATTTACTAAATGTTCAAGTAGTTCAAACTGGATGTATTGGAATGTGTACATTCGAACCTATAGTAGAAGTTTTCAAGGGTGACAGTGAAAAGGTTACTTATGTAAATGTGGACTCAGAAAAGGCTAAGAGAATTATAGCTGAGCATATTGTAAATAACAAAGTTGTTAAAGAATACACTATTGGTTAACGCAGGTAATGTCTAAACATATACTTATTGGAGGTTAAAAATGGCTATTTTTAGATCGCACGTGTTAGTATGTGGCGGTACTGGTTGTACATCATCAAAGTCCATGCTAATTAAAAATAGATTTGAAGAAAAGATAGTTGAAAAAGGACTTGAAAACGAAGTTCAAGTTGTAGCAACTGGATGCTTCGGACTTTGTGAGGAAGGACCGATTGTAATTATTTATCCAGAAGGATCATTCTACGCTAAAATGTCAATAGACAGAGTAGATGAAATTGTAGAAGAGCATTTATTAAAGGGTAGAATCGTACAAAAATACTTATATGAAGAAGGTCCATCACACGAAGCAGTAAAATCATTGAACGAATTGGACTTTTATAAAAAACAAAAGAGAATTGCACTTAAAAACTGTGGTGCTATAAACCCAGAAAATATTAACGAGTACATAGCAAAAGATGGATATATGGCATTAGGTAAAGCTTTAACTGAAATGACTCCGGAAGATGTAATTAAAGTAGTTAAAGACTCAGGCTTAAGAGGAAGAGGAGGCGGTGGATTCCCAACAGGAATGAAATGGTCATTTGCTGCACCTAATCAAGCTGATCAAAAATATGTTATCTGTAATGCAGACGAAGGAGACCCAGGTGCATTCATGGATAGATCAGTACTTGAAGGAAACCCTCACTCAGTATTAGAGGCAATGGCAATAGCTGGTTACGCAATAGGAGCAACAAAAGGATTTATATATGTAAGAGCAGAGTATCCTATAGCTGTAAGCAGATTAGATATAGCAATTAGACAGGCAAGAGAGCTAGGATTATTAGGTAAAAATATATTTAACTCAGGCTTTGACTTTGACGTAGAAATAAGACTTGGAGCAGGAGCTTTCGTATGTGGAGAGGAAACTGCACTTATGGCTTCTATCGAAGGTAAGAGAGGTATGTCAAGAAATAAGCCACCATTCCCTGCAAACAAAGGATTATGGGGTAAACCAACAATTATAAACAACGTTGAAACATTAGCAAATGTTCCTCAAATTATACTTAAAGGTTCTGATTGGTTCAGAAGCATGGGAACAGAAAAATCACCTGGAACTAAAGTATTTGCTCTTGGTGGAAAGATTAATAACACAGGTCTTGTTGAAGTACCAATGGGTACAACATTAAGAGAGGTTATATATGATATCGGTGGTGGATGTCCAAACGGTAAGAAGTTTAAGGCTGTTCAAACTGGAGGACCTTCAGGTGGATGTATAACTGCTGATTTCTTAGATACAAAAATTGATTTCGATACATTAACAGCACTTGGTTCAATGATGGGATCAGGTGGAATGATAGTAATGGACGAAGATAACTGTATGGTTGATATAGCTAGATTCTTCCTTGAGTTTACTGTTGATGAGTCTTGTGGAAAATGTACTCCTTGCCGTGAAGGTACTAAGAGAATGCTAGAAATTCTTGATAAAATAACAGAAGGTAAGGGTACTATGGAAGACCTTGAAAAACTTGAGGACTTAGGAAATACAATCAAGAATACTTCATTATGTGGTCTTGGTCAAACAGCTCCAAACCCTGTTATATCAACATTAAAATATTTTAGAGATGAATATGAAGCTCATGTTAAGGAAAAGAGATGTCCAGCAGGAGTATGTTCAGCACTTGCAAATTATTATATAACTGATGCATGTAAGGGATGTACTAAATGTGCTAGACAATGTCCAGTTGGCGCTATAGAAGGTAAGGTTAAGGAAGTTCATATAATTAGCCAAGAAAAATGTATTAAATGTGGTGCCTGCATGACTGCATGTACATTTAAAGCAATAATTAAAAAGTAGGAAGGAAGGTGTAATATATTATGGATAAAGTTAAAATGACGATTAATGGTATAGAGCTTGAAGTGCCAAAGGATTATACTGTATTGATGGCTGCTAAGGAAGCTGGTATAGATATACCTACACTTTGCTTTCTAAAGGATATAAATGAGATAGCTGCTTGTAGAGTTTGCGTTGTTGAGGTAGATATTAAGGGTGTACCAATGAGAAACTTACCTGCATCATGTGTTTTACAAGTACAAGATGGCATGAATGTAAGAACTAACACACCTCAAGTTAGAAAAGTAGTAAAAACAAACGTAGAATTAATATTAGCAAATCACAATAGAGAGTGTTTAATTTGCAAGAGAAACGGAAGCTGTGAATTACAAAAGCTTAGTGAAGAGCTAGGAATAAGAGATATTCCATTTGAAGGTGAAAAGACTGAATGCAGAATAGATGATTTATCTGATTCAATAGTAAGAGATCCAAGCAAATGTATACTTTGCGGTAGATGCGTAAGCGTATGTAGAGATGTACAAGGAATAGGAGCACTTGATTTCACTAAAAGAGGATTTAAAACAGAGGTAGCACCTGCATTTAATTACAGTATGAAGGATGTAAATTGTATATACTGTGGTCAATGTATAAATGCCTGTCCAGTTGCAGCATTAAGAGAAAAATCAAACATAGATGATGTTTGGGCTGCAATAGATGATAAAGATAAATTTGTTATAGTTCAAACAGCTCCAGCTGTTAGAGCATCACTTGGAGAAGAGTTCGGACTTCCAGTAGGAACAAGAGTAACTGGTAAAATGGTAGCTGCTCTTAGAAGACTAGGATTTGATAAAGTATTTGATACTGACTTCTCAGCTGACTTAACAATAATAGAAGAAGGAAATGAATTATTAGATAGAGTTAAAAATGGTAAGACATTACCAATGATTACATCATGTTCACCAGGTTGGGTTAGATTCTGTGAAATAAACTATCCAGAATTCTTAGATAACCTTTCAACATGTAAATCTCCGCAACAAATGCTTGGTGCTATAGCTAAGTCATATTATGCAGAGAAAATGGGTATAGATCCTAAGAAAATGGTAGTTGTATCTATCATGCCTTGTACATCTAAGAAAACGGAATTAAAGCGTCCAGAGATGGAAGTAGATGGTTTAAGAGATGTTGATATCTCATTAACTACAAGAGAATTAGGAGATATGATTAAGCAAGCTAGAATTCTATTCAATGAATTACCTGATGAAGAATTCGACAAGATGCTTGGAGAATACTCTGGAGCTGGAGTTATATTTGGAGCAACTGGTGGAGTTATGGAAGCTGCACTTAGAACAGTAGCTGATATATTAACTGGTAAGGATTTAGAGCAAATAGAATATACAGCAGTAAGAGGTCTTGAAGGAGTTAAGGAAGCAACAGTTACATTACCTATAGACGGTAAAAATGTAGATATCAAAGTAGCAATAGCTCATGGTACTGCAAATGCAGCTAAGGTTTTAGAATCAATTAAACGTGGTGAAAAGGAATATCACTTCATCGAGGTTATGGCATGTCCAGGAGGATGTGTTCACGGTGGAGGACAGTCACATGTATCTGCTAAGGTAAGATTGTCTGTAAATCCAAAACAAAATAGAGCAAAAGCTCTATATGATGAGGATAAAGCAAGACCACTAAGAAAATCACATAAGAATCCAGAAATAATTAAATTATATGAGGATTATTTAAAGGATCCAAATGGTCATTTAGCACATAAATTATTGCATACTCATTATCATAAGAGAGAAGTTTACAAGACAGAAAAATAGAAGTAATATTAAAGCTGGGATGGCAAATGCTATTCCAGCTTTTTTAAAAACATATTGAAATTTTTAGGTGATTTAATTATATTGAGGTGAATAATTTGAATAGCAAAGAAAAATCTCGTTTTTTATTAATAGCTAGAAGAATTTTACTTACATTAGTGATAATAGTATTCATTTTTATACTTGGTATTGGTACTTTATTTTATAAAGAAATAAAAATTATTAATTCTATAAAAAAATTATCTGAATATAAGCCAATATATTATATGGAAATAGATGGAGATTATCATTTTGAAGAGTTTTTAAAAGCTGGAGGTGCATCAACTGATAAAGCAGTGAGTGCTTTCCTAGCAAAATGCATATCTAAGGGATTTTATAAAGTAGATGTGAAAGAGCAGGGACCTGCATGTAGTACTATATCTGCTATGAGCCCTGAAGGAGCACATGTTTGGGGTAGAAATTTTGATTGGTCAGATTCTATACCTATAATAGTAAAAAATACTCCTAAGGATGGATATTCCTCTATTTCAACCTGCGAATTTAGGAATATTAATTCTAGCAAAGATGCTTTACCAGAGGATATTACTAATAAAATGCTTGCAATTGCCTCGCTATATGTCCCTATGGACGGAATTAATGAAGCTGGCTTATGTGTAGCTGACCTTGAGGTAAATGAGGGTGGTATGTTTACTATAGATACCAAAAAACCAAATCTTACAATTACAACTGCTATTCGTCTTTTATTAAATAAGGCTTCTAATGTTGAGGAAGCAATAGACTTATTAATGGATTATGATATTTTTGCCTCTGGTGGAATAAGCCATCATCTTTCAATTTCTGATGCTGGTGGAGCTTCTGTTGTTGTTGAGTTTATTAATGGAGAAATAACAGTAGTAAGTACAAATGCTGTAACTAATTTTAACATTGCTAATAGAAATACTGCTGCTGGTGGAGAAGGTGCACAAAGAAGATACGAATACTTAATTTCTTTATATAATGATTATAATGGAATATTAAGTAAAGAGCAAATTAAAGATGCTCTTTTACAGGTAGCTCAATATAATGACGATTATACAACACAATGGTCAATTGTATTTGAAGATAATAATTCAACTGTACATTATTATTTTGATAGTGACTTCGAAAATGAATTTAAATTTTCTATTCAATAGATATACTTATAAAAATTAATACAACTATTAATATCTATTATTTATAAATAATTATATTAAAATCAATTAGCATAAAACAAAGTTATAATAAAGCTTATTGTATATAAGCTACAAATATATTATACTTATAATGTTAATTAAAAACTTGCTATGATATTTATTTTAATTTGGCTCATGGACTTATTTATCAATGAAGCATATAATAAATAATAGAGATAACTACAAACTTTAAAAATTTTGAATGGAAAATAAAGCGAGGTGAAAAAATCGAGTATATTGTTATGATTTACTCGAATTACCATGATATATTTAGATAATGCAGCAACAACCTTTCCTAAACCAAAATCTGTAATTAATAAAATGGTTGACTGTATGACAAGGTACTGTGCAAATCCGGGTAGAAGTAGTCATGCAATGGCTATAGAAGGTGCTAAGTTAATTTATGAGACAAGAGAATTAGTAGCACAATTATTTAATTTTGATGATCCTCTTAGAGTTATATTTACCTATAATGCAACAGATAGCTTGAATATGGCAATAAAAGGAATACTTCGACCAGGAGATCATGTAATAACAACATCAATGGAGCATAATTCAGTATTAAGACCAATACACCAGCTTAGAACAATTGGAGTAGAAAATACGATAGTTCAATGCAATGATGAGGGCTTAATAAATGTTAACGATATCGAAATGGCTATCAAAAGCAATACAAGATTAATAGTAACAACTCATGTATCAAATTTGACAGGTTCTATTTTCCCTATTAAAGAAATTGGAAATTTATGTAAAAAATATAACATCTTTTATTTAGTTGATGCTGCTCAAAGTGCAGGTGTACTTGATATAGATATGAAGGAATATAATATAGATATGTTAGCAGCACCTGGACACAAAGGCTTGTTAGGTCCACAGGGAACAGGAGTACTACTTGTTGGTAAAAATGTTGACCTTATTCAATTAAAGGAAGGTGGAACTGGAAGTGAATCTAGTAATTTAAATCAGCCTAATTTTTATCCTGACAAATTAGAAAGTGGCACACCAAACTTACCAGGTATTGCAGGTTTGAATGCAGGGATAAAGTATATTTTAAACGAGGGCGTAAAATCGATTTATAGCCACGAAAAAAAACTTTTAGACTTACTCATTGACGAGCTATCTAAAAACGCTAAAATCGAAATATACGGCCCAAAGGATAAAAATCTCAGAGCTGGTGTTTTACCATTAAACATAAAGGGCTTAGATTCTTCAGAGCTAGCTTTTATACTAGATAGTAAATATAATATTGCGGTAAGACCAGGTTTACATTGCGCACCTTTAGCACATAAAAGTATAAAGACACAATCTATAGGAGCAATAAGAATAAGCGTTGGACCATTTACTAAAAAGCAAGAAATTTTATATGCTGTAAATGCTCTAAATGAGATATCAAGAAGTGTATAAATCATATTTAAATAGTGTGCATTCAAAATTAATTTGAGTGCACACTTTGTCGATTTGTAGAGCTTTATTCTTCTTTTTTTATTTGCATTTTATTGCTAATTATTATATAATTTACACATATTATAAAAATTTAATCTTCACATATTTTAAATTTAAAGATTTCAACAATTAAAGCTATTGTTTCACGTGAAACAATACAAATTGAAAGGGGAAAGATTATGAATTACATAGACATTATTGTGATTGCTTTTATTGGACTAGTTGTTTTTGAGGGATTTAGAAAAGGCTTGGTAAAAATGTTGTTTGAAATTGCTGGAATGATAATAGCCTTTTTCTTAAGTAAAAGCTTTTGCTTTGTGATTGTAGATTTTCTTACAGAAAAAACAAAGTTTTATGGTATGGTACATGAGTTTTTTCAGACTAAAGCAAATTGGCTAACTGATATTATTCAAAAGGGAACAACAGATGCTATATTAAAAATGCAAGAAGGTATAAAGCTACCTCAGGAGATGAAGTCTCTTCTAATGCAATCCTTTAAAAATGATGTTAGTATAGCAAATTTCGATGTATTTGTAAATCAGCTTACTGATTTTGCTATTAAATCATTAGGCTTTGTTATAACATTTTTAATAATTTATTCAATATTATTAATTCTTGTTAACTTACTTGATGCATTTTTAAAGTTACCTATATTGAACCTATCTAACAAGGTGGGTGGAGCAATAGTAGGTTTAGGAAAATCAATAATTTTATTGTACATAATTTTTGCATTAGCTTCTCCAATTATTGCTTTTGTTTCAGATAGCAAGATTGTAAAGGATATAAATGAATCTACTGCTTCAGAAATTTTCTATAAAAATAATATTATATTAAATTATTTATCTTACAATGGTTTTTATGAGAGATAGATATGAATATAAGAATAGCTGATCAAGATGATAAAGAGAAAATTTTAAAGCATGATAGGCATATATCTGAATCCGAACTAAAAACAAGTATTATGTTAGGTAGAGTAATAGTAATGGAGTTAAATAATAAATTTATTGGCTGGCTACGCTGGAATTTGTTTTGGGACAACACTCCATTTATGAATATGCTTTATTTACTTGAGGAGTACAGAAATAAAGGCTATGGAAGGAAGCTTGTATTGTTTTGGGAAGAGCTAATGAAGAAAGACAATTACAGCTTAGTAATGACATCTACTCTTTCTAATGAAAATGCTCAACACTTTTATCGAAGTTTGAATTATATAGATTCTGGATCATTACTATTAAAAGGTGAAGCACTTGAAATAATTTTTACAAAGGAATTATAATATATTTACAACAATCTATAATAATGTTACACGTGAAACATATTTTAAATATAGTTGTAATTTCAATATTAAATTTACTTAACTATATATATAGATTGAGTATTTAAATTAAACATTGTTTTTTAGGGGGAATAAAAATGGAACTAGTTAGACCAAGTGAGAAATATTATAAATCTTATCTTGATGCAATCAAAGAATATGAGCAAAATAATATTGACAAATATTCTTTCTTTAATGTAAATAAATATAATATATTTGAAAGATTTGAAAATTATGAAACAGGTAAGAATTTACCAGAGGGCTATGTAAAGGCTACATACTTTTGGCTAGTTGATGGTGATGATTTTATTGGTGAAATATCGATTAGACATAGTTTAACAGATACTTTACTAAAATACGGTGGAAATATCGGATATGCTATAAGATGTTCACATTGGAATAAGGGTCTTGGCACATTAATGCTATCAAAAGCCATAGCTTATGCAAAGGATGCTTTAGGACTAAGTAGAGTGTTAATTACATGTGATGATGATAATTATGGCTCTGCTAGAGTTATTGAAAAAAACGGTGGAGTATTACAAGATAAGATTACTAATAAAATTGATGGTGTTGATGTAATAACAAGAAGATATTGGATAGAGTTATAACAATATAAATTTGAATTGTTTCACGTGAAACAATATATAATTAATATTGAAATACTAATATAAAGGAAGATGATTTAATGTTATGTCCATATTGTGATAATGAAATGGAACAAGGTTTAATAGATAGCCAGCACGAGATTAATTGGAAATCTAAGAGACATCTTTTTGGAAATGCTGAACTTCATAAAAGTTCAATTTTATTATCGGAATATTCATTTTTAAAAGGCTCTGCTGTAATTGCATATTTGTGTAGAAGTTGTGAGAAAATTATAATAGATTATAAAGATAGGACATGTGACTTAAATAGGAAATAATAATAAAATAAATAAACAAGTTTATAGGTTATCCAAAACCTAAATATGTTAAGTAAAGGAAAGATGAAAATGAAAACAATAGACGCAAGAAAACTAAATTGTCCACAACCATTAATATTAACAAAAAATGCTTTAGAGGAAGGACAAAATGAAATCTTAGTATTAGTAGACAATGATACTCCAAAGCAAAATATAATAAAGTATTGTAATAAAATGGGACATATAACTGAAGCTGTGCAAAAGGATGGATATATAGAAATAAAAATAAATGCAGGAAAACTACAATCTGGTGATACTTTAGAAAATTCAAACATCAATAATAATATCATAGTTCAAGAGTTAAATAAAAAAAAGGTATATTTAATTGGCAAAAATATACTTGGCTCTGGCTCTGAGGATTTAGGAAAGCTTTTAATGAAAGGATTTATATATACTATCACACAGGTTCAACCATATCCAGAGGCTATGATTTTTTTAAACAGTGGAGTTAAGTTAGCATGTGAAGATTCTGATTCACTAGATGATCTAAACAAGCTATTGCAAACTGGGACAAGAATTGTTTCATGTGGAACATGCTTAGATTTTTATCAATTGAAGGACAAATTAAAGGTTGGAGAGGTTACTAATATGTATGATATAGTTGAAACAATAACCGCTTCAAACAATGTTGTAAGTATTGGTTAAATGGGAGTTGATATTATGCCAATGCAATTGTATGTTGGAGATATAATAAAATTAAAGAAGCAGCATCCATGTGGAGGCTATAATTGGGAGATACTTAGAGTGGGTGCTGATTTTAGAATTAAATGTACTACCTGTGGTAGGCAGGTATGGCTTCCTAGGAGTGAGGTAGAAAGACGAATAAAGGAAGTAATTTCATCTGTCAATAATAATGAAGAGAAAAATTAAAAAGCAGTGCTTAAATTAGCTTATTGGAGGACTTGGGTGGAAATTAAAAAAGTAGAAGGTATTGATTTTAAGAAATTAATATGTAGTGAAATTTTAAAAGGACTTCCAGACTGGTTTGGTATACCAGAGGCAATAGATGAATATATTGAGGAAAGCTCAAAGATGCCTTTCTTTGCTTGCTATGATAATAATACTATAGTTGGATTTTTATCAGTAAAAAAACATAGCGAGTATTCAGCAGAGGTTTATGTTATGGGCATCAATCAAGCTTATCACAGAAGAGGTATAGGTAGAAAGCTGATTGAAAAATGTATTGATTGGTGTAAAGAAAGTAAAATAGAGTATTTACAGGTTAAAACCTTGGACTCATCACATCCAGACATAAACTATGCAAAAACAAGAAAATTCTATGAAGCGATGGGCTTTAAGGCTCTAGAATGCTTTCCTACATTGTGGGGTGAGCATAATCCATGCCTTTTAATGGTAATGAAAATATAAATCCTTTGGAATTTTATCAATATTTAAATTAAATTAGTATATACTAATTTTTATAGTTATAGTTTAATTAAGAATACTCTCAAGTTTGATTTTAAATTAAAGGAGATATTATGGCTGAGATCACATATGAAATTATTGAAGAATTAGGAGTTTTGTCAAGAAACCCTAAGGATTGGACTAAGGAAATAAACTTAGTTAGCTGGAATGGTGCAAAAGCAAAATTTGACATTAGAGATTGGTCACCAGAGCATGAAAAGATGGGAAAGGGTGTGACCTTAACAAAGGAAGAATTGATAAAACTACGTGATATAATTAATAATTTAGAGATATAAAATTTTGTTGTATATAAATTTTAATATAATTTTAAAAAGAGTATTGACAAATACATCTGAAAGATATATATTATAAAGAAATATGACTGTGAAAGAGCTAAGTAAATAATTATTTTCTTTAAGAGAGCCTTTGTATGGTGAGAAAAGGTAGAAAAATTATTGAAATCTACTCTGGAGTTTCTGGTAAAGCCAGACGTGTAAAAAGCGTTAATTTTTCGAGGGACTGTATAATTAAACCATTCGGTTTATACAGTAATTAGGGTGGTACCGCGAGTGTTTACTCGTCTCTAAAGATTATCTTTGGAGACGAGTTTTTTATTTTGAATAAAATTTTATTTATTAGAAAGGAAAGTGAGAAAAATGTTAGACATTAAAAGAATTAGAAAGAATCCACAGGAAGTGGAAGAATTATTAAAGAGAAGAAATCCTGATTTGTCTTTAGATAAAGTACTTGAGCTTGATAAAAAAAGACGTGAAATTTTAGTTAAGGTTGAGGAAATGAAGGCAAGACAGAATACAGAATCTAAGAAAATCCCAACCTATAAAAAAGAAGGAAAAGATGTAAGTGAGCTGATGGAAGAATTAAAGCAGCTCTCAGAAGAAATAAAGGTATTAGATGCTGAGGTTAAGATAGTAGATGATCAAATAGAAGAGGCACTTTTAACTATACCTAATACACCAAATCCTAATATAACTATAGGAAGATCAGATGAAGATAATAAGGAAGTAAAAAGATGGGGAGAACCAAGAAAATTTGATTTTGAAATAAAAGCTCATTGGGATTTAGGAGTAGATTTAGATATTTTAGATTTTGAAAGAGCAACAAAAATAACAGGAACAAGATTCTCAATGTATAAGGGTGCAGGTGCTAGATTAGAAAGAGCTATTGCACAGTATATGCTTGATATGCATGTTTTTGAGCATGGCTTTACAGAGATATTACCTCCATATATGGTTAACGCTGCCAGCATGAGAGGTACAGGACAGCTTCCAAAATTTGAAGAGGATATGTTTAAAATTAATGAAAAAGATTACTATTTAATACCAACTGCAGAGGTTCCTGTAACTAATCTTTATAGAGATGAGGTTATTGACGAAAAGGATCTACCTATGTTTTTAACAGCATATACTCCATGCTTTAGAGCAGAAGCAGGCTCAGCGGGTAGAGATACTAGAGGACTTATTAGAAATCATCAATTTAGCAAGGTTGAAATGGTAATGTACACAACACCAGAGGAATCATATCAAAGACTTGAAGAGTTAACTCAATTTGCAGAAAATGTTCTTATGGGCTTAGGACTACCATATAGAAAGGTTGAGCTATGCACAGGAGATATAGGATTTTCATCAGCAAAAACATATGACCTAGAGGTTTGGATGCCAAGCTATGGAAGATATGTTGAAATTTCTTCTTGCTCAAACTTTGAAGATTATCAAGCAAGACGTGCAAATATAAAATATAGAAATGAAAATAAGAAGCTTGAATTTGTTCATACACTAAATGGATCAGGCTTAGCAGTAGGAAGAACATTTGCTGCTATTCTTGAAAACTATCAACAAGCAGATGGAACTGTAATTATACCAGAAGCTTTGAGACCATATATGAGAAACATGGAGAGAATTGAGTTTTAATAATAAAATATAAGAAGTGCACTATAAATGTTAGACAATATATCTAATGTTTTATGTGCACTTTTTATTTATTCTTCCATATTAAGTATTTTAAGAATTTCTTATTATACCACGCTCTTCCATCATCCTTATATAAACCATGAGCTCCTTGCGTGAAGATACGTTGAGCTTCATATAAATTCTCTTATTATGTGTTTTTATCGTATTAATTGATAAGCATAATATATCAGCTATTTCCTTTGCTGTATGTCCCTTTAAATATAAATTAAATACAGCCTTCTCAGCCATAGAAAGAGACTCTATATTTTTAACAAATTCTGCAAATAATGATGAGTTATTATCATCCTTATTAAGTAGATTTGTAGAAATTTTGTCCTCTGCCTTATCTTCCTCATCCTGTTTTGTTAAAAACTCTATGAGGTCATCAATTTCAGCTATATTTACTCTTGGTACAGCTGATGGATTTGTTGTTTTTAATAAATCTAAGGTATTTATGACTGGTTTTAAATTTTCTTTACTTATAAAATAGCCTATTACAATACTTAAAACTAGCAATAAACCTAAATAAGTTATTAGTAAACCATTTTGATTAGGAAAAATAAGATTAAAGTTCTTTTCAGGTATTAGAATTGATATAGCATATTTATCATCCTTATATATAGAGTCACTTGGATATAAGTTAATTGATCTATGTAATCCTATGTAATTTTCCTTCTCATTTTGCTGCCTATATGTATTTAAAAACTTTTTATTAGTATTTATTATTAATGACTCATTTTTAATCTTTGAATAGTCATGAACATATGGACCAGCAAAAAAGGCTGTGCTTGTATCTATCTCATCATTATTAATTTTAGAGAGCATACTAAATAGGTAATTATAGTTTCTTGGAGAATATGCAAGCTTAAAAAGCATTGAGCTAACCTCAAAACCACATAAGCCAAATACAGTATTATCCTTTGATATTAGTGGTATAATACAAAGTATCAAATCACCACTGTCATTTTTAAAGCTAACAGGCTCAGTCCAATAATACATTCTTGATAGTGCAACCTTACTTTCCTTAGCATTGTTCATAACATAGGTAAAAAAGGGAGCATTTTTAGTGTTTATTTCCATTTTCCATTGAGGAAGAATATATATATTATTTTTTAATGCTAAGGACATAGGGCCATGTAAAAATCTGAAGTTGGAAAAATTATTGTTTACTATATTTGGTTCCATATTCCTTATATAAAGACCTGAACGAGAGTATTCTGAATCCTCTAAATTTTTATTCACAGTAGCATCAAGCATTAAAAATACACCACTTGTTTTAGATTTTTCTAAATAGCTAGTTAATTTATCAAACTGACTACCTAATAGCTTCTCTAAATGCTGTGGGTAATTTTTAAAGTTATGTACACTAATACCTAATTCCTTCATATTGTTTTCTAAGCTTAAGGACAATGAATTTGAAAGAGCAATTCCTTGTACGGAAATATTTCCAAAATCATTATAAATATCATCAGCAATATGCTTAAGCTCAGATTCAAATGCAACCTTAGCCTTATTTTCACCAGTTTTTAATCTACCTGTTAAAAGTAAAATAGATAATACTCCAGATGCAATAGTAAAAATAAAGAGAATTAGATAAATAATCTAAACTGCATTGATAGGCTAGATTTACTATTTTTCATAGTTAAAAATTCCTTTCACTCTGATCAAATAATTATCTGCTTGAAATAAATGATTTAAAATTCTCTAAATTTAATTGTAAAAATGCTTCTTCCTCGCTTTTATTCTCTATCATCTCTAAATATCTAGCTCTTGAATTTAATGAAATATTATATAAATCCTTTTCAAATTTTGCTCTTATATCATTAAAAGCATCAAATGTTGGTGGTATATAGAAATCATAGTTTGTATGAACATCTATTGCAGTTCTTAGTAATTTTTGAATATTAACATTTTCATTAATTATGATTTCCTTCTCAATGCTATGCTCAAAGGCTTCATTTGTTACTGGAAGATATCCTGTTGAGGCCACAAATCTCATATTTTGCTTTGCCTGAGTAAACCATTTTAAAAATATTGCTGCTGCTTTTTCCTTCCTTGGCTCAGATGCAGCTACAACCATACCATTACCACGTTGTATTGCAACCTTTTTACCACCTTCAAAAACAGGGAATGGTAATACAGTATATTCAACCTTCTCAGTTGTATTATCAGGATAATTTATTTCATCTCCATAAAATAATATACCAGCAGTAGAACCAGTTGAACATACAATTTGTCCAGTTTTTGATAAATCTGATGAATATCCATCGTAAATAGCAAATCCACCTTTTACAGCAGGCTCATAAAGAAAATTCCAAATTCTTTTAAATGCATCATCTGATAGGTTTAAGCTCTCATCCTTCCAAAGGGATGAATTTAACTGTTGCATTCCAACCTGTGCTATATTAAGAGTAGAATCAGATGCATAAAAGGTTTTACCATCATTCTCTATATCAGGAGTTAAGGAATCTGTCCATTCATAATATTTAAGTGCTGCCTCCTTTATACCTTCAAAGCTTGATAGGGATTCCAATTTTACGCCTGTAGCTTCAGAAAAACGGTCAAATAATGTTTGATTAACAAATAAAACCTCAGTTGATTTAGCAAATGGAAAAACATAAAGCTTACCATCATTTAATCTTCCTTCCTCTATAAATCTAGGGAGATAAGATGAAAGCTCTTCCTCTGTAAATAAATTATCTAGTGGAGCAATTAGCCCCTTCTCATATAGTAAAATTGCTGTTTGTGGATAACAAGTAGTTATATCAGGCATTTTTGGTGCACCAGGATCTCCAGATGCAATCATTGTTAGCTTTTCCTGCATAGTCTTAGATACAGATATTGATTCAACATTTATTATAATTCCTTTTTCTTTACCAATGGTATCATTAAATTCGTTAATTAGTTGATCCATTGTGCTTTGCATGTATCCTCCAAAGTTATGCCATAAAACTAATGTAACTGGATCCTTGGAGTTTAGTTCATCTTCTCTATTACACGATGAAAGTAATATTAATAATATTATAAGTGAAGCTATTAATAAAACTATAAATCGTTTTTTCATTTTTACCTCCACACGCTATATTAGAATAAATTACTAGTACTGTTGCCTTATTCTATCATAGAATATTTTATAATTCAATACTGTTATATAAATATCGTATAATGTCCTAGTTATTTAATAAAATCACCCCAGTTATCTATTCAAAATCACCCTTAAAATCATCCTAAGGGTGATTACAATATAAAATATAATATATATAATAAGCATATAATTTCACTAACGTGAAACAAAAATAATTGGAGGTACGATATGAAATTTTGTGGAAATTGTGGAAACAAGGTCGAAGATAATGCTAAGTTTTGCAACTCTTGTGGAGAAGTAATGGATGCAGAAAATAAAGCGGGAGATACTGTTACTGTTCAAACAACAGATGAAAAGAAGGATGCGGAAGACAATAAGGTGATGGGTATTTTAGCATATATTTTATTTTTCATACCTTTATTAGCCGGTCCAAAGGATTCAAAATTTGTAAAATATCATACAAATCAAGGTTTAATACTTTTTATTGTATTTATTGCCTGGGTAATAATTGAAAGAATTTTGTCAGCTTTATTTACAGCATTATTCTTTAGAATACCTTTCTTATGGAGCATTATAGGCTTGATTTTATGGGTTTTATCATTAGTAAACTTTGTATTTTTAGCATTTGCTGTTATTGGTATAATCAATGTAGTTAATGGAGCTAAAAAGCCACTACCTATAATTGGCAATTTCCAAATTTTAAAATAGAATTGCATAGTTTTTGTTAGCTTAATATTATTTATTGTTCAAAATTAAGTAACAATATTTGCAATTAAAGGTGGTATGGATGTGAAACCTGACTTTATAACAAAAAGCTTTGTAGTACGTAGCAATAAGGACTTTCAAATTACATTTTTTTGTGATTTATGTGCTAATAGCTTTACATCTAACATAGATAGCGTTAGTAAGGAGGAAGAGGCATTGGAAATTGCAAAAAAAGAAGCAAGAATATTTTTTAATCATTGTAAAAATTGCAATAGCTGGGTTTGTGATGAGCATTTTAACGAGTTTAGAATGATGTGCACAAGCTGTGCTCCGAGGATTTGCCAAAGCTGTGGAACAATTCTGGAAAAGAAAAATCAATTCTGTACAAAATGTGGAAAAGGAATGGAATAAAATGAAAAAAGTTAAAGTGAAAATTATTTTACTTTAACTTTTTTTATGAAGAATATATTAATTTCAAATTTTTACAAATATTTTATTTTTTTGTTAATGATTTTTTTAAGAATTTATTATATAATAAATAAGATAAAAACCTTTATAATTAATTCTTGGAGGGACAAATGACGAAAAAATTTAATAGAATTATAAGCTTAGCTATTGTTTTTGTGATAATAGTATCATCCTTTTCATCCTTATATGCTTTTGAAATAGATGGTGTAAATGACAGAATACATGGAGCCTTGCTGGGTGATTTAGAAACAGGACAGGTTTTGTATGAGTACAATATAGACGAAGCTTTACCATTAGCAAGTATTAGTAAATTAATTACGTATTCAATCCTAATGGATAAAATAACGGATGGCACAATAAAATATGATGATGAAATGACAATTTCAGATTTTGCTGCAAAAACTCCAGGAAGTAAATTTGGTATGAAGGCTGGAGAGAAAATTAAAGTTTCTATAATGATAGACGCATTATTAGTTATATCGGGTAATGATGTTACAACAGCTATAGCTGAGCATATAGCTGGAACAGAGGAAGCTTTTGTAAAGATGATGTATGAAAAGGTAGAATCCTTAGGTATAAAATCTGCACACTTTATAAATTCACATGGTTATCCTTTAGATGATGCAGAAACTGACCAAAACTATATGAGTATAAGGGATTTGTACACATTTACAAGATACTTACTAAGTACTTATCCTCAAGTTTTAGAGATTACCAAGAAAACAGAGCTTGTAATACCTGAAAGGAATTTTAATAAAAAGTCAACCAATCCTTTGTTTGGAACTGAGATATCAGGTGTTGATGGACTAAAAACCGGATATACAGATAAGGCTGGTATTTGCTTAGTATCAACTATGCCAATTAAAGCTAAGGATCAGAATAATAAGGATTTCAGAATTATTGCTATCATAATGGGAGCACAAACTCATCCAGAAAGAATAGAAAAGTCAAAAAAACTATTGGAATATGGAAGAGATAATTATATATATCAAAAATTATCAAATAAAAGTAATGTATTAGACACAATTCATATTGAAAATGCAAAGATACAAGATATTAATGCATATGCAAAGGAAGACTTTGATAAGCTAACAAAAAGTAATGAAACCGTAAGAGTTGAAAAAACATATATTGAAAACATAAAAGCACCTCTAACAAATGGAACTAAAATAGGTGAATTAAATTATTACATTGGTGATGAAAAAATAAAGACTATAGACATAGAGATAAGAGAGGACGTAGAAAAAGCAAGCTTTTTCACTATGGTAGGAAGATTTTTTCAAAATCTACTTAATAAATGGTTTAAATAAATAGTAAAATAATAAAGCCAATGCTCATTGTAAATGTGCATTGGCTTTTAAATTATTTAATATTCATTTTTCTATATTGAGAAGGAGTCATACCTACCTTTTCTTTAAATAGCTTGACAAAGCTACCATTATAATCTAAACCACAATCTGCGAAGGCTTGAGAAATTGATATGTTTACATCACATAACCTTTCCTTAAGCTTATTTATTTTTAACCCTTGATAATAAGAATATGGAGTACAACCAATATGCTTTTTAAATAATCTAATAAAATGATACTTACTTAAATTAACATTACTTGCAACCTTATCAATACATAACTTCTCAAGATAGTGCTTATCAATATAATCCTTTGCCTTCATTATTTCTTCTCTGTCCTTATAATGTCTAGAAATGATATAAACAGCAACAACATACTCTAGTTTATTATCATTATCAAGAATAGGGAAGGTTGCAATACTTAGATATATTTTTTCATAGCCTAAATCCTTACTGCTATACATATGTATCAAATCCTCAACTGGAAGATATACCTCTGTAATTTGTACAACTTCTCCACTAAATGCTTTTTGTATAAAATCTTTTATTCCCCATCTTTCAGTATTAGTATCCTTTAATACATTGTAGCTATTTCTAAATAAATCTGTATCCTCTATTTTAAATGCTCTTATAAAAGAATCATTAAACATGTATGAATCTCCATTTGCTTTAAAAACATGAATAGGATATATAAATGATTCTACAATCTTTCTGAAAATATCTTTACTTTCACTTATAGAATTAAAAAATTGCTGCTCTAAATTTATGTGCTCTTCATTTTGCATTTTATATCTGCCATCCTTAGGCTTTTCAGAATCGCTTGGTATACTCCAAACCTTACCAAAGCGAACAGCATTAGGTATCATATTGTTCTTGCATAGATACTGTACTCTTCGTATTGATATATTCCACTTTTTTGCCGCTTCCTTGACAGTTATATACTCCATAAGTCCTCCTATTTATCTTATGTTTTTTAAAAACTAAGGAAATATTATAATTAAAATATAATACGTTTTCGTGTATTATGCAATGATTATTTTATTTATTAATTTAAAAGCATACTAATTATATAAACTTGATTATAAAAAATAAAAATATTATAATATACATATTAAAATTACTTAAAAATCTAATGCTAGATATTTAATAATTATTTTTCAGAAAAAAATATTAGTTTAGTTTGAGTTTATAAATTAATAGTAATATTAGCATAGTATGTAAAGAAATGGAGATTAATTTATGTTTCATATTCTCGTTGTAGATGATGATAAAAATACTAGACGCCTATTAAAGGCTGTACTTGAATCGGAAAATTATACTGTATCTCTTGCTGAAAATGGTGAGGATGCTTTAGAGATTATGGATAAAGAATACATTGATCTTGTAGTCCTTGATGTTATGATGCCTAAAATGGATGGCTATGAATTTACAAAAACACTACGTGATTTAAACAATAATTTACCAATTCTTATGATTTCTGCAAAGCAGCTACCAGAGGACAAGAAGAAGGGATTTTTGGTAGGTACTGATGATTATATTACAAAACCAATAGATGAAGAGGAAATGCTTCTTCGAATAAAGGCACTTCTTAGACGTGCTAAAATTGTAAGCGAGCATAAGATTGTAATTGGTGATGTCGTTTTAAATTATGATGAGCTGAGTGTATGCAGGAACAATGAAGTTCAGGTGCTTCCACAAAAGGAGTTTCTTCTTCTATACAAGCTACTCTCTTATCCTGGCAAAATATTTACTAAAATACAGCTCATGGACGAAATTTGGGGTTCAGATAGTGATACTGGCTGGGAAACTATTACTGTTCATATAGGTAGACTTAGAAAGCGCTTTGAGGGATGGACAGAATTCCAAATTGAGTCTGTAAGAGGACTTGGATATAAGGCGGTAAAAAATGTATGAGTAAAAATAAAAACGAAGAAAAGAAATTTAAGCTATCAGTTACAATAATTCTTTCAATCATTATCTTTTGCATATTATATCTGACACACATACTAGTTGTAATACTTATATATCATGGCGTACGTAGAGGACTTATTAATTTTTTCCAAGAAGCTCTTATTAATCCAAGGAATTTAATATTATTTTTAATGATTGTAAGTACAATTGTAGGATCAGTTGTTACATTCATAATAAACAGATTTCCTCTTAGATACATAGACAAAATAGAAAATCAATTAAATCTACTAGCAAAGGGAGACTACAGTGCAAGATTAAACTTTGGAAGACCCCTTAAAAAGCTACATAGTGTAGAGAAGATAAGCAAGAGCTTTAATTCACTAGCTGAGGAGCTGCAAAGCACAGAGCTTTTACGTAGTGATTTTATAAACAATTTCTCTCATGAATTTAAAACACCCATTGTATCTATTGCAGGATTTGCAAAGCTTTTACGTAAAGGAAACCTAACAGAGGAGCAGAAGCAGGAATATCTTGTAATAATAGAAGAGGAATCACTTAGGCTCTCAAACATGGCAACAAACATGCTTAATATGACCAAGCTTGAAAATCAAATTGTCTTATCAGATATTACAGAATATAATCTTTCTGAACAAATTCGCTCTTGTATACTTGTCTTAGAGCAAAAATGGTCAGAAAAAAACCTTGAGCTTCATATAGACTTTGATGAACATAAAATTCGTGCTAACTATGAGATGATGAAGCAGGTTTGGATAAATCTTATAGATAACGCAGTAAAATTTTCTTATGATTATGGAGTGTTGGAAATTTTAATAATTGAAAATAATGATGAAATAACTGTAAGTATTACTAATGATGGTGATGAAATTTCCGAGGAAAATAAGAAAAGAATTTTTAATAAATTTTATCAAGCAGATGAATCACATACATCAGAAGGAAATGGTATCGGACTAGCCATTGTAAAAAAGGTTATAGAGCTTCACAGTGGAAGTATAAAGGTTGAAAGTAAAAATAATAAAACCACCTTTACTGTAGAGCTTCCGAAAATATAAAATAAAAGGGTTTAAGGAGAATGAATATGAGTAATATTTTTAAAAAAGAAGAAATATTGTCTATACCGAATATTTTGAGCTTTGTTAGATTACTACTTATACCATTAATTTTGTGGCTTTATTGCATTGAGAATAATTACTACGGAGCACTTGTAATTATTATAATTTCAGGAATAACAGATATTGCTGATGGATTTATTGCAAGAAAGTTCAAAATGGTTTCGAATTTTGGAAAGATAATTGACCCAATAGCTGATAAGGCAACACAAGGCTCACTGATTTTGTGTCTTTCTATTAAATATAAGGCAATGCTGTTTCTTATAGGTGTCTTTCTTTTTAGAGAAATTCTACTTATTATAATGGGAGCAATAATACTAAAAAAGAGAGATTCAGTTAATAGTGCTAAATGGTTCGGTAAAATAAATACAGTAGTTGTGTATGCAGTTACTACATTACTTGTTATATTACCTAATATATCTCAGAATATTGCAAATATAATGATAAGTGTAAGTGCAACAACTATGCTGTTTTCACTTGTAGGTTATGCTATTTTTTATAATGGTTTATTTAAGAAGTAAAAAATAAGTAAAAATTTGACTAGTGACTTAAGCGAAAGGATTTTAAAAATGAAGCAATTATACAAAGCAGGAATAGACATCGGTTCAACAACAGTTAAGATTGTTATTCTTGATGATAAAAACAAAATAATATATAGTGAATATAAAAGACATTATGCAAATATTGAAGATGTATTAAAAAGCTTACTATATGATGTATCTAAAAAGCTAGGTAACTGTGATTTGCAAATAAATGTTACAGGCTCTGGTGCAATTAATATAAGCAAGGCTCTTAATATAGGCTTTATCCAGGAGGTTGAAGCAGTAGCATTTTCACTTAAAAGAATAGCACCAAATGTAGATGTAGCCATTGAGCTAGGTGGTGAGGATGCTAAAATAATATACTTTGATGGTGGCATCGAGGAGCGAATGAACGGAGTTTGTGCTGGTGGAACAGGTGCCTTTATAGATCAAATGGCTTCACTATTGCAAACAGATGCGATGGGCTTAAATGAGCTTGCTGAAAACTATAAGGTTATATATCCTATTGCTGCAAGATGTGGAGTATTTGCAAAATCTGATATTCAACCATTAATAAATGATGGTGCTTCAAAGGCAGATTTAGCTGCATCAATATTTCAGGCAGTAGTAAATCAAACAATTTCAGGACTAGCTTGTGGAAAGCCAATAAGAGGCTGTGTTGCCTTTTTAGGGGGACCACTTCATTTTCTACCAGAACTGAAAAATGCATTTATAAGAACACTTAGCCTTACAGAAGAAAATATTGTAGCACCTGAAAATTCTCATTTATTTGCAGCACTTGGAGCAGCCCTAAAAACAGATAAGACAAGCATTATATCTCTCAATGATTTGATTTTAAGAATAAATAGTGGTATAAAAATGAGCATAGAGATGCCAAGACTTGAGCCTTTATTTTATGATGAAAATGAATATCATGAGTTTTGTGATAGACATAGTAAGGCTGACCTAGAACATAGAGAATTAAAGAGCTATAAGGGTAATTGCTATCTTGGAGTTGATGCAGGATCTACAACTACTAAGCTAGTTGTCATTGGAGATAAGGGAGAAATACTTTTCTCATATTATACAAATAATAATGGTAATCCTATTACTGCTGTTCAAAATGCAATATCAAAGCTAAAGGAAGAAATGCCTAGTGAAGCTAAAATTGTACGTTCATGCTCAACGGGGTATGGTGAGGAGCTTTTAAAATCTGCCTTTAATCTTGATGAGGGTGAAGTGGAAACTATAGCACATTCATATGCTGCTAAATTCTTTAATCCAGATGTAGATTGCATTTTAGATATTGGTGGTCAGGATATGAAGTGCATTCAATTAAAAAATGGCTCAGTTGACAATGTAATTTTGAATGAAGCCTGTTCCTCAGGCTGTGGTTCGTTTATAGAGACCTTTGCTAATTCATTGGGATATTCAGCTGAGGAGTTTGCACAGCTAGCTTTATTTTCAAAAAGTCCTGTTGATTTAGGAACAAGATGTACTGTCTTTATGAATTCAAATGTTAAGCAGGCTCAAAAGGAAAATGCTTCAGTGTCAGATATTTCTGCTGGACTTGCTTATTCAGTTATAAAAAATGCACTATATAAGGTTATAAAGCTTACAAAGGGAAGCGAGCTTGGAAAAAATATTGTAGTGCAGGGAGGAACCTTCTATAATCAAGCAGTTCTTCGTGCATTTGAAAAAATAGCAAATGTAGATGTTGTTTGTCCTAATATTTCAGGACTTATGGGTGCCTTTGGTGCTGCCTTGATTGCTCGAGAGCATTATGATGGAGAGCTAGGACAAATGCTGTCCTTTGATAAAATAGAAAATCTTGAATATTCTACTTCCACTACTCATTGTAAATCTTGCTCTAACTCTTGTATGCTTACAATTAATAAATTTTCTAACAAGCGTGTACATATCAGTGGAAATAGATGTGAGAAGGCAAAGCAAAGTATATCAACAAATAAAAAGGGTAATAATCTTTTTGAATATAAGAGAAAAAGAATCTTTGATTATGAGCCACTTACGGATGAAGAGGCATATAGAGGAACTATAGGTATACCTAGAGTATTAAACATGTATGAAAATTATCCATTTTGGGCAACATTTTTCAAAAATCTAGGATTCAAGGTAGTATTGTCACCTTTCTCAACGAGAAAGGTATATGAGCTAGGGATGGAATCAATTCCATCAGAATCAGAGTGCTATCCTGCAAAGCTAGCTCATGGACATATTGAGTGGCTTTTACAAAATGGTGTGTCAGCAATATTCTATCCATGTGTATTTTTTGAAAAGCAAGAGGTAGAAAGGGCACAAAACCATTATAATTGTCCTATTGTTGTATCATACTCAGAAAATATAAAAAATAATGTTGAAGCTCTTAAAGATGATTCAATTAAATATGTTCGTCCATTTATAGCATTTACAGATGAGGAAACTGCTAAAAAACGCTTAATTGATATATGTAAGGAAGAGTGGAATATTAATAAGGATGAAGTATCAAAAGCTGTTCATAAGGCATGGCAGGAGCAAATTAATGCTAAAGCTGATATACGTCAAGAGGGTGCTAGAATATTAAAAAATATGGAGAACGAGAAGAGAAGCGGAATTGTGCTTGCAGGTAGACCATACCATGTTGACCCTGAAATAAATCATGGTATTCCTGAGCTAATTGCTTCCTATGGCTTTGATGTATATACAGAGGATAGCTTACCAATTTTATTTAATCCAGAAAGGCCACTTAGAGTTGTTGATCAATGGGTATATCATTCAAGACTTTACACTGCAGCTGAATTTGTTACAAATAGAAATGATTTAGAGCTTGTTCAGCTTAATTCCTTTGGCTGTGGATTAGATGCAGTAACTACTGACCAGGTAAGTGAAATTCTAAGCAATTCAAATAAGCTATATACATTATTAAAAATAGATGAGGTAAATAACCTTGGTGCTGCTCGTATAAGAATCAGAAGCCTAATAGCTGCTGTAAAAATGCGAAATAGTAAAAAAATAAAGGCTTCACCTAAACCAGTAAATTACAAAAGACAAGAGTATACTAAGCTAATGCAAAAATCAGGTTATACTTTAATTGCTCCACAAATGAGTCCAATTCATTTTAACTTATTAGAGCCTGTATTTAAAAAATATAATTACAATACAGTTATTCTAGATAATGATAATAGAAGTGCAATTGATGTAGGTTTAAAATATGTAAATAATGATGCATGCTTCCCATCAATTACAGTTGTTGGACAAATAATGGAGGCTGTATTATCAGAAAAATATGATACAAACAAGCTTGCAATATTGATGACACAAACAGGTGGTTGCTGTCGTGCAAGTAATTATGTTGGCTTTATCCGTAGAGCCTTAGATAAAGAGGGTTTATCTCATATTCCAGTTATATCATTAAATGCAAATGGTATGGAAAAAAATGAGGGCTTCAAGCTAGCACCAAAAATGCTTATTGATGCAGCACATGCAATAATTTTTGGTGATTTGCTTATGAGATGCCTTTATCGTATAAGACCATATGAGAAGACTGTTGGCTCTGCAAACAAGCTATATGAAAAATGGCATAATGTCTGTGTTGATAACTTAACTAAAAATCAAGGTAGCTTTAAAGCAATATGTTATGATATTGTACAAGCCTTTGACAATTTACCTATTTATGAGGATTTATATAAGCCACGTGTCGGTGTTGTTGGAGAAATACTTGTTAAATATATGCCTCTAGCAAATAATCATATAGTAGATGTGATTGAAAGAGAAGGGGCAGAAGCAGTAGTTCCAGATTTAATTGATTTTTTAAACTATAGCTTCTATAACAACAAATATAGGTATAAATATTTAGGAGCAAGTAAGAGTACATCAGTCATTTCTGACTTAGTTATAAAGGCTATTGAAAAATTAAGAAAACCAGCAATTGAAGCTTTAAAAAATAGTAAAAGATTTTCAGCACCTATGCCTATAGAGGAAATAGCAGAGATAACAAAACCAATACTTTCATTAGGAAATCAGTATGGTGAGGGATGGTTCTTAGCAGGAGAAATGTGTGAGCTTTTAAGTACAGGTGTTAATAATATTATCTGTATTCAGCCATTTGCTTGCTTGCCAAATCACGTTGTAGGTAAGGGTGTTATTAAAAAATTAAAGGACAAATATTTAAATGCTAATATTATTGCAATTGACTATGATCCAGGTGCAAGTGAAGTAAATCAGCTAAATCGTATTAAGCTTATGCTTTCTAATGCTAAAAGAATAGTTGAATATGATGAAGATGAAAATGAAGAATACCAATTATATTTAAGCTATAATAATTAAAGTAATAAGAAAGGGGTTATCTCAAATAATTTTGAGACAGCCCCTTGTCTTTCTGGTGCACCCGAGAGGAATCGAACCCCCGCAAACACGCCTTTGAAGATACATATTTTATACTATACTATATATTCTTTTTTTGTTGTATTTTCCAATAATATTATTATGCTAAATGTTACAGTTTATCATGTTGTTTTAATAGCGTTGTGCTACTCGTTGTGCTACTAAAAATTAAAGGTTA
>JBPOHM010000140.1:0-2437 GCA_052035585.1 Bacillota bacterium | reverse complement strand
ATCCTGAGCTTGATGATGAGAATGCTGTTGAAGTTGGAACTTTAAAGGGTGAGATTAAATTTGATAAGGTAAGCTTCTCTTATGATGACAACAAAAATATATTAACAGATTTAGACTTGAACATAGATATGGGTAAAACTGTTGCCTTAGTTGGACCATCGGGTGGTGGTAAAACAACATTATGTCACTTAATACCTAGATTTTATGAGATAGATGGTGGAAGTATTTCAATTGATGGTATAGACATTAAAAATATGACAAGAGCATCATTAAGAAAAAATATTGGAATAGTTCAACAGGAAGTATTTTTGTTTACAGGAACTATATATGAGAATATATTATATGGAAATGTTGATGCCACTGAAGCAGAGGTTATAGAAGCAGCTAAGAAGGCAAATATACATGACTATATAATGACATTAGAAAATGGATATAATACATATATAGGTGAAAGAGGAGTTAAGCTTTCAGGAGGACAAAAACAAAGAATATCAATAGCTAGAGTGTTCTTGAAAAACCCTCCAATTCTTATACTTGATGAAGCAACCTCTGCACTTGATAATGCAACAGAATTATTAATTCAAAAATCACTTGAGGACCTATGTGAAGGAAGAACAACTGTTGTTGTTGCCCATAGACTTTCAACAATAAAAAATGCTGATGAAATTATAGTATTTGGTAATGAAGGTATATTGGAAAGAGGAACTCATGAAGAACTAATGGCTTTGAATTCAGTTTATTCAGAGCTGTATAATTCACAATTTAGATATTAAAAATAAAGAAGTTCACATTTTGTGAACTTCTTTTAAACTTTATAGATATTTTTTTAATGCTTCTACCTTATTTAATCTTTCCCAAGGTAAATCTAAATCATTTCTTCCGAAATGTCCATAAGCTGCAACTTGCTTATATATAGGTCTCTTTAAATCTAAGTCCTTAATAATGGCAGCTGGTCTTAGGTCAAAGTTTTTAGATATAGCTTCTTCAATTTTTTCCTCTGCTATTTTATTAGTTCCAAAGGTATCAACCATTATAGATACTGGCTTTGCAACTCCGATAGCATATGCAAGCTGAACCTCACATTTGTCTGCTAGTCCTGCCGCAACAACGTTTTTAGCAATATGTCTTGCTGCGTATGCAGCTGAACGGTCAACCTTTGTTGGATCCTTTCCTGAGAAAGCTCCTCCACCATGTCTTGCATATCCACCATAAGTATCAACTATAATCTTTCTTCCAGTTAATCCTGTATCTCCTTGAGGTCCACCTATAACAAATCTTCCAGTTGGATTAATGAAATATTTAGTGTTTTCATCTAAAAGCTCTGCAGGTATAACTGTCTTTATTACATGCTCAAGTAAATCCTTATATATAGTTTCGTTGCTAACATGATCATCATGTTGAGTTGAAATTACTATAGTATCAACTCTAACAGGCTTGTTGTCATGATACTCAATAGTCACTTGAGTTTTTCCATCCGGTCTTAGATAATTAAGTAAATTGCTCTTTCTAACTTCAGTTAATTTTCTTGCTAGATTATGTGCTAGATAGATTGGCATAGGCATATAAGCATCTGTTTCGTTGCATGCAAAGCCAAACATTAATCCTTGGTCTCCTGCACCTATTATGTCATTTTCATCCTGCTTACTTGCTTTGAACTCAACAGCTGCATTAACCCCCATAGCTATATCAGATGATTGCTCATCAATTGATGTTAAAACTGCACATGTTGAATTATCAAATCCAAACTTAGCTCTTGTATAGCCTATTTCACCTACAATATCTCTAACTATTCTAGGTATATCTATATAACAGTTAGTAGTTATTTGTCCTGCTACTAATATCATACCAGTAGCAGCAGTAGTTTCGCAAGCTACTCTACCATTTGGATCACATTCTAATATTGCATCTAATATACCATCTGATATTTGATCGCACATTTTATCTGGATGTCCTTCTGTAACTGATTCAGAAGTAAATAACCATTTTCTCATAAATTGTTTTTCCTTTCGTTTTATTTAATAAACCTATCAATTCGTCTTTAAAGCCGATATCAAACACGAATTAGTTTTGTAATATTTCTAAAAATAAAAATCTTTCTCGTGAAGAGAAAGACAACTACTTTTGTTTTCATTCTCCTCATCTTGCGATAAACGCAGGACTTAGCACCTTGAAAATTCTTTTGAGATTAACAGGCTGCCGGGCTTCACTGGGCCATTCTCTCCACCACTCTTGATAAGGTTTATTTGTTATATGCTATCATAATAATTTTTTTTTGTCAATATTAATTGAAACATTTATTGATTTTTTTCGTGTAGGATTACAATACATATGTTACAGTAAAATATTTTAAACTGTGGATTTGTGGAAAACTCTATGAGTTTACACACAAGCTCCACAGGAAATTACTACTTCTACTACTAAAATCTAATAAATAAAT
>JBPOHM010000032.1:0-8250 GCA_052035585.1 Bacillota bacterium | reverse complement strand
CTTTCTGTTTGTCTCGTTAACTAACATTTTAGCAGTTTTGAATCATAAGTGCATCTTTTTTTGTAATAAAAAATGCTGAGGTTATGATGATTAATTATCATGCACCCCAACATTTATTATAGAACCTAAATGAATTGTTGGCTTTAATTATTTTATTCTTATATATTGCAATATCCTACAATCTCATAATTATTAGGAATATTATAATTCTTTTCTGGAGCACTTAGAGTCCATGTTATATCTGTAAGTGTAGTATCAACTATCGCCTCAAAGTATAACATAACTACACCAGCATCAATTTCTTCTTCATATGTTCCTGTGTTTTCATCATCTCTAACTGTTAAAACAACTATGCCATCATCTAAAATAAATCTCCACGGCTGTCTGTTTAAAGTTGAAGGAGCTAATCTTGCATAGTGGAAAGCATTTAATAGTGCTCTGCTTTCTAATTCTTCTGCTGTTATTGGATTTCCCCAAGTATTTAAATAAACTATTTCACTTGCTCCAACTCTCTCTGATATATTATCTGCAACTATATCAAGTTTTGTTTTTGAACTATTTTCACCTGTTTTATGTAAGTTTATAACCTTAGTCTTATTATCATCATAACCAAGAGCTATGATTGCAACAACCTCTTTATCACTGTTAATGTCTAAGCTACTCTTTATTAAATCACTATCATTAAAAGTAATCCAGCATGAGCCAATTCCCATATCTAAGGCCTTTAAAACAATTCCTTCACCTATATATCCTGCATTTTTAATATAGTTTTCCTTTTTCTCAGATAATAATATTATATAATTAGGTGCATCAAGCATATAGCCTTTATAGCCAGCCTTGCCATTAAGTGTAGTAAAAAGCTCATTGCCCATAGCAATAGCTTCAACCTCGATATCATTTACTAATCTCTTAGCCTTATTTACATAAGATAATAATTCTTTGATATCTTCACTTTTCAATGCAACCTTTTTGTAATCTCTTACTGATTTTCTATTTGATATAAGTTTTTTATAATCCATAGTTCCTCCAAATTTATTTATGTTTTATATCAATATAAATTTTAATTTATTTATCTAAAATGCCACAATTATTCCACCATCATCTGCATATACAGTGCTAAGTCCACCAGCTGCAAATATCAATACTTCTTTAAAGTTAAATCTCTTTAAAATCTCATTTCTTAAATTTTCAGCCTTTTCCCTAGCATTTGAATGTGTTATTCCAAGCACAGTGTTTTCAAAATCAACACCAGATTCGCCAATCATATCTACTAATCTATTAAATGCCTTTTTATTACCTCGAACCTGTTCAAGAAGTACTATTTCACCTTTACCGTTTTCACCCATTATAGGAACTATGTGTAAAAAAGATGCTAGCATAGCCTTTAAGTTACTTATTCTACCATTTTTAACTAGGTTATCAAGTGAATCTAAAATAAATAAGGTTTTCATTTTAGAGATATATTTGCTAACAGCATCAACTATCTCATCAAACTTTAAGTTTTGAGTTATTAACTCTTTAATTTTAAGAATTACTAAATTTACTCCAGCTCTAGCTGACTGTGTATCAAAAAAATGTATCAAGGCTTCAGGAAATTTCTCTAAAAACATATTCTTAGCTAAAATAGCGCTATTATGTGATCCACTTAGAGCACCCGATATTGTAACAGCAAATGTTTCTCCATCCTTTGAATAAGCATCATAAAACTCTTGTGGTGAAGGGCATGCAGTCCTAATTTGATTTACACTAGCTTTCATTTTCTTTATCAATTCATCTGTGTTTAAATCAATATCGACAATCTCTTCATCATCAATTTGTAGTTTAAAAGGTACTATACCTATACCTTCAGTAATTTGCTCCTTATTCAGTTTAAAATCAACGCTGCTATCAGTTACTATCCTTCTCTCCATATCGTAATTTCCCTTCATTTATATTTATCACTGCAATATCATATCTGGTCCCAATAATTTTGATTTTTTAATCTTTTCTTCAAGTTCAAATATTAATTCTTCCTTGCTTTGTCCAGAATAATCAATCTCAGCGCCATTAAAATGCATTTCTTTTCCATCATCTAATATTATAACCTTTTTTAGACTCTTTTTCAACCTATCAAATAATATTTTTGCAATATCTGTATCGACATCATTATACACTATTAAAAACTTTCCGCCAGAATACCTGCAGGCAAAATCAATTTTTCTAGTGTTTACAATAATACAATTTCCTACATCTACAAGCAACTTATCAGCTACAGCAGTTCCATATTTTAAATTTAATTTTCTGAAATCTCTTATATCAATCATCAATGCAGAAAATTTAATATTTTCTTCCTTATAGTTTTTTATACTTGCCTCAAGATTATCCATAGCAAATTGATAATTATACAACCTTGTTACATTGTCCTTATAATTTTTTATCCTCAAATCTTCAAGCAGATACTCAATCTGCTTATCCTTTTCATTCAATATTCTATTAATTTGCTTTTTCTCTGTAATGTCTTGAACAAGTACATTAAAAATCCCATCCTCATAACCAAATATGAATATTCTAGCATATTTATTTAAGGTGTCAATATACTGCTCAATTATCTTATAACGATTAGTTGTAGCAGCATCCATAAGAATTTGTGGCCAGTCAAAAATAGATACCTTAGAGCCAACACAAACATCAACAAACTTCCTGTTAGAAACGTTTGTATCAGTTACATTTACAAATTTAAGAAAGTGCTCATTTGCATAAACTATGTACAACTCATTTTCATTTGTAATATCATCATGCTTAATTTCACAAATCATAAAAGGATCAAAATAATTTGCTAAAATACTATACCTATTTGAAATCGTCCTATTCATGACAGCACCTCTCCTACTATAAATTTATAATTACACATTACATTATTTATTACATAATACTACAAATTATACAATTATACAAATATCTTTTTATAAGTTCGACAAATTTTGTCATTTTATTTAAAATTTCAACGCTTGTCCATGTGAATAAATATAATTAAGTTTATCCACACTTGTTGATAAACTGTGGATAACCAAAGGTAAATTTTACCGTGATTTTTTATAAATAAAAAAATTTTAAAAAACTTAAAAAATTTCTTGACATAAATATTGCTTAAATTTTAGGTTTTTTTGTAGTTGTGAACAACTTTATCCACAGTTGTTGATAACTTAAAGATTGATGTTTTTTATTAAATATTGATTTCATTTTTGTAATAATTAAAAACAAATATTACATTAAAGTAAAAAATAAATTAAAAATTTTTATTAAAAAATATCTTGAAAAATTTATAATTTATATTTATACATTACCACTCAACAATCTCATCATATATAACATTATTTTCGATAGTAAGCTTACCATAGCTGTATTTGCCAAAGGTTGGCATACAAGCAGTACCAGGATTAAAGTATAAAATCCCATTTTCATATTTACTGAGTGATTTATGAGTATGACCAAATAAAACTACATCTGCATCATGATTTTCTGCATATCTTTTAAGCTCCTCTAAATCTCTTTTTACACCAAAGAGATGCCCATGAGTAACTATAAATTTCTTATTCTCTATAATAAGCTCTTCAGTATCATTAGCCTCTACACCTGGATCGCAATTACCATTTACCTGAATACATTTGCTAATATTAAGTGTTTTCAATATATAAGCGACATCCTTATAGCAGTCTCCACAGTGTATAAGCATATCAAAAACACCATCATTTTTAATCTTGCTCAAAAATGTATCAATCATGTTACCATGAGTATCACTTAAAACTAAAATTCTCACTTTAAAATTTCTCCTAACATATCTTTTAAAATTCTAAGAGCATTTGCTCTGTGACTTAGTGTATTTTTTTCCTTTTCACTCATCTGTGCAAAGGTCTTTCCTATACCATCAACAATGAATAAAGGATCGTATCCAAAACCATTTTCACCACAAGCCTCAAAGCCTATTTTCCCATTACAAGTTCCTTCAGCTATTAGCTTTGTACCATCCTCTAATACAAGTGCTATAACAGTTTTAAAATGTGCAGTTCTCTTTTCCATTGGAACTCCACTAAGGTTTTTTAGAAGAAGCTTATTATTATCCTTATAGCTTACATTTTCTCCTGCATATCTTGCAGAATATACTCCTGGTGCTCCATCAAGAGCATCTACAAATAATCCAGTATCATCAGCTATAACAATACCATCCACAAGCTTTGAAAGCTCCTCAGCCTTTTTAAATGCATTACCCTCTAAGGTATCTCTATCCTCAATAACATCAAAGTCAGTAAGTCCTATATCATCCTTTGAAATTACATCTATGTTTAAATCCTTTAATATATCCTTTATTTCCTTAACTTTATGTGTATTACCACTTGACAACACTATTTTTCTTTTACTCATTTTTATCCCTTTCTAATCTAGCTATTTATATGCCTTGTCAGCTCTTCGTTTGTTAAACCATATTCTATCTATCCAATTATAGCAGTTATTTAATTGCTCGCTGCTAATTAAATACGACCTATGCTCAAATAATATCTTCAAATTAGGATTTTCGTGTTTTATTATTCTTAGATATTTCGGTATAGGTGCCCAACCATCCTCTTCCTTTAAATCCTCTAAAGCAGGGTAATGACTAATCCCTACATCATCATTAACACAACAAACATTTGATAAATGAAGAACATAAGCATATTTAGCAAATCTTCTCATTATACTTATTTCATCAAAATCCTTTTGAACCTTATGTTGATAATGTAATCTTGATAAATCCAAGCACATTTTTATATCCTGGTATTTATCCAAGAGTTTTTCTAAGAAATCACTTTCTGTGATATACTTATTTAATCCATCAAACTCTAAAACAGGAATAAACCCATATTCCTTACCCTTTTTAGAAATCCACTCAAATAACTCTTCTGTATTTTTTATGAATAAATCCTGTGGATATTCAGATTCAAACATATACTCAATCTTATCCTCAAATCTCCAATTAGTTAAGTTAAAATCATCTCTAAGCACAACTGGCTTGGGATAATGAAACAAAACATGCTCTGGCTTCAAACCCTTTTCTTTGATATATTTTAACTCATTTTCAACTAAGTTATAAGCATTTTTCTTAACATCTTCATCAAGAGATAAAAAAAGTGCATCTCGAACAGGACCAAGTCCTCTTCTCAGTGGATAATGAATTCCGTACTTGAAATTATTTTTGATAGCTTCGTCTCTCAAATTCTCGACATCTTGCTCACTTGACAGGTTGCAGGCCTCTAATCCAAAAAAATCATCTCTAAACTCATTTTTAAATCTATCAAAATCATACGAAAATACCATTCCTATCATAAAAGTATTACTCATAATGCACCTTCTCCCAATGAAATTGTTATTTTATACTTTACACTTTGTTAAACTATAATTATTATAGCATAGTTGCGTTATAAATTTCTACTTTTCTTTTTAAAACTCTTTTAATTCATTAAGGAAGAATAGTTATACAGCTTATAAAGTCGTTATAATAAAGAACACCTTATATATTAGACATTGAAACTAATATATAAGGTGTTCTTTGATATATAGCAAGCTCTATTATTTAATCATTTATATCAAATTTTAAGTATTCAATTTCCTTATGTCCGAACATACCTGCTATGATATTATGAGGAAATGACTGTATAAATCTATTATGTAGCATAACTGTATCATTATAGAATTGTCTATAAACAGCTATTTTTTCCTCTATATCAGTAATCTTATTTTGCAAATTTAAAAATGTCACATTAGCCTTTAATTCTGGATATCCTTCAGCAACAGCATACAATTTATTAATATACTTATTTAAATCTGCATTATTTTGAATATTTTCATTTGCAGATTCTGAATTAATTAGCTTTGTTCTTTGCTCAGTTATTGATTCAAATAGATCCTTCTCATATTCTGCATACTGCTTAGTTACCTCAATTAAATTAGGAATTAAATTTATTTTTACCTTTAATTCAACACCTATCTGTGCCCAGCTATTGCTAACCTTTTGTTCCCAGCTAAGTGCTCTGTTATATACATATATTACATAAAAGCCTAAAAGTATCACTAATATCGCTATTACTATCATTAAACAATACCTCTCTTAATATTTTATATAGTGTTTGGTGAAGCTGGTAGCTTTTAATTGCAGCCACCGCCGCCTCCTCCACCGCCTCCTCCACCACCAGAGGAGAAGCCACCACCGCCACCACTGCCAGAGCTGCTAGCTGTGAAGGCATTTTGAATACTCTTACCCAAGCTATTAACTGAATTAAACATACTTTCATTAAAGCTTGCTTTTCCATTATTTATATTATACATCATATATAAGGTATACATATTGTGGTTGTGGTAATATGTTGCATCATTAAGCTGTGGATACATCTTAGGTAGCTCCTTAAGAATCTTCTTACCCATTCCAATAGCTACTGCATATACAAGATATTTTTCCCATAGTATTAAGTCTGGAAGCTCCTTTTCATTAAAGGATGTGAAATCCTTAAGAAAGTTCTTATAGCCCTCCCATAACGCCAGCTCATCCTCACCACTTTGAGTCAATCTCTTACATGTTAGTGAGCAAAACAGAGTAATAAATACTAAAACAATCAATTCAACACCTAAAACAAACTGACCAAAGATAAAGGAAATTATAGATGAAACAATAAATGCAATTATAGCTAATACATATCCCTTTGTATATTTCTTCAAGGACTCATCAATATAGCCTCTTCTCCTGATTAATTCTAATGATTCCTTAGAAAATTTATTAAACATTTCATAAACCTTAGTTGAATGCTTTTCAGTATATTTCTTAATACTCTTTGAGGTTAATACATCTTCCTCATCTGCAATTTCATATAAAAAGTTTAATAAAGTAAGCTCGTGTTCTTTGATATTATTATTCATCTGTGCTTCAGATATTGCATTTCTATTTAATTTTACAACCAAATTATTTCTGCGTAAATTCTCATCCTTACTCAAGGTCAATAGTCCCTTCAAGCTTAGATCCATAAGTGTAGAAGTAAACCTTTCATCATAAGAATAAACAGGAGTATAATATCCCATCAAGTCAATAACCTCAGAAGGACTTAAACCAGAGATTGATATCTCTCTAAAGTATTCAGGCTTAAATGTAGGCTCAAATCTCTTACGTATTTTTACAGTTACTGCTATTACATAATAAGCTAATGCTATGAAAAGCAAAACAGGTATAATTACATAAGTAATCACATTTTTCTTTGCCTTTTCACGCTCAGCATTAGCCTTATCAGCAAAGCCCTTCTCTTCTTTTAATATATCCTCTAACACTTTGCCCCTCTTAATATTAGTGCTCTCCATAAACAACTTCTTAGGAGCAGCTATACGAGCCTCTACAAAGGTTCTAGTTGGTACTCTATCTACTTTTAAAGTAACTAGCTTTTCATTTTCAATAGTTACTATACCAGACAATGGCCCATGTGCCCAAGCTCGGATTTCTTCCTTAGTAGCTCCATTAGGTAGATTTATATTAACTGAAACATTATTAAGAGGTATTTGCCACTCATCTCCAATAACCTTCCAATAAAACTCTGCTACATCATCATAAACAGCAACTGCATTTTCTAGTACATATGTCATTTTAAAATACTTAGTCTCATTAGTAGCAGAATAATATATCTCTAGCTTAAGCTCATCATTAGATTGTTCAATAGCATAGCTATCAATAGGTCTTCTATCATCAAATCTATCAAGCTTAGCATATTCAACATTTCCTTCATAGACCTTGAAGTTCTTTATATAATAATCTCCACTTAGAGGAATATTGCGTTCAAAGCGAGTAAACTTTCCTCCAACAAACTTCATCTCCCAGGTTTCTTCAAAAAATGCCGAACCATCATTTCGTAAGGTAATATTAATATCAAGCTTCTCATTACTATACGATTTATCATCAGCATATACAATAGTAGCATCATTTATATAAGCTGTAGCTGAAAAGGATAAAATTATAACAAATACTAATAAAAAAACCTTCTTAATCAATTTAACACCTCCATGGTGAAAATATAATATCCATAAGTATATATTATTGTCTACTTATGGATATTATATCATAATCCTTATAGAATAGAATTATTATTTTTAATAAATCAAAAGATAATATTGTTGCATTTAAATACATCTCATGTTAATGTTCAATTGTGTCTGAAGTTAACTTATTAAATATTTTAAATAAATTTAAATACATCTCATGTTAAT
>JBPOHM010000231.1:0-5475 GCA_052035585.1 Bacillota bacterium | reverse complement strand
AATAATTTAGTAAACGGGTGCATAGCACCCGTTTATTTTTATGTTAAGTGTTTATGCTTGGTAATCAAGTTTAATAGTGTAAACTTAATAATATAAAATATTTTTATTCTATACAAATAAAAAACTTGTAAGTAGTAAAAAAACTTGTTAAAATATTGTTATAAATTATACTATGTGGCTGTTATCGAAACAATTGATAAAAATTAAATATGAGGTGAGTTTATGGACAAGGAAAAGCGAATATCAAACGCAGTAATACGAAGATTACCTAAATATTATAGATACTTAAAGGAACTGCTTAGAAATGAAGTTTATAGGACATCTTCTAATGAGCTAAGTAATATGACTGGCTTTTCGGCATCGCAAATTAGACAAGATTTAAACAACTTTGGTGGCTTTGGACAACAAGGCTTTGGTTATGATGTTTTCAACTTGAGTACGGAAATAGGAAAAATTATAGGTGCTGATAAAAATTATAAGATTATAATTGTTGGTGCTGGTAATATAGGTCAAGCTATTGCAAATTATACAGGATTCTATGAAAATGGATATGAAGTATTATCAATATTTGATAATAATCCAAATATAATTGGGTCAAAAGTAAGGGATATAGCTATAAGAGATATTGCTGAGATTGAATCTTACTTAAGCGAGAATTTTGTTGATATTGCAGTAATATGCACTCCAAAAAATGTTAGCCAAGCTATTGCTGATTTATTAATTAAATGTGGAATAAAGGCTATATGGAATTTTGCTCCATTTGATATAAAAGGACCAGATGATGTATCAATAGAGAATGTTCATTTAAATGAAAGCCTATTTTCTCTAACTTATTACTATAATAAAAGAGAGCAAAATAAATAATATTACAAATAATTAATAATTGATTAAGTAATAGTTAAAAATAGTAATTGTAAATTAAAATTATATTAATTTATTGATTGCTATTTTTTTATTGATGACAAATTAACAAATTATTAACATATATTATACAAATTTAACTTGTATTGGACAAGCGCTTTGCTATAATTATAATATACTTGTATGTCTAATATTAAATACATATTAGACATCATTTATTGATATTTAATTTTATATTTATTAAAATAATTGGAGGATTTTATCAATGAACGCTTATATTGAAAGAGTTATTGAGCAAGCTAAACTTAGAAATGCTAACGAACCTGAGTTTATTCAAACAGTTGAAGAGGTTTTAACTTCATTAGAACCAGCTATTGAAAAACACCCAGAGTATGAAGCAGCAGGATTATTAGAAAGATTAATCGAACCTGAGAGATTAATATCATTCAGAGTTTCATGGGTAGATGATCAAGGAAAAGTTCAAGTAAACAGAGGATATAGAGTACAATTTAACTCAGCTATAGGACCTTACAAAGGTGGAATTAGATTTAACAAAAACGTATATCAAGGAACAGTAAAATTCTTAGGATTTGAGCAAATGTTTAAAAACTCATTGACAGGACTTCCAATTGGTGGAGGTAAAGGTGGTTCAGATTTCGATCCAACTGGAAAATCAGACGGAGAAATCATGAGATTCTGCCAAGCTTTCATGACTGAATTATATAGACACATTGGTCCAGACATCGACGTTCCAGCAGGAGATATGGGAGTTGGAGCAAAAGAAATTGGTTATATGTATGGACAATATAAGAGAATTAGAGGAGCATTCGAAAACGGAGTATTAACTGGTAAAGGCTTATCATATGGTGGAAGCTTAATCAGACCAGAAGCTACTGGATACGGTGCTGTTTATTACTTAAACGAGGTATTAAAGCATGAAAATGATACAATGGTAGGAAAAACAATAGCTGTTTCTGGATTTGGTAATGTTGCTTGGGGAGTTGTTGGAAAAGCTAATGAACTTGGAGCGAAAGTAGTTACACTTTCAGGACCAGACGGATACATTTATGATCCAGACGGAGTTACTGGTGAAAAAGTTCAATACATGCTTGAAATGAATGCTTCAAGAAGAAATAAAGTTGAAGATTATGCTAAGAAATTTGGCGTTGAGTTCTTCCCAGGACAAAAACCATGGGGAAGAAAAGTAGACATCGTTATGCCATGTGCTACTCAAAACGAAGTAAGTATGAAGGAAGCAGAACAAATTGCAGCTAATGGAGTTAAATACTACATAGAAGTTTCTAACATGCCTACAACAAATGATGCTTTAGCGTTCTTAATGAACAAAGGCTTAATAGTTGCACCTTCAAAAGCAGTAAATGCTGGTGGAGTTGCTGTTTCATCATTAGAAATGAGCCAAAACTCAATGAGATACTCATGGACAGCTGAAGAAGTAGATGCTAAATTAAAATCTATCATGGTTAATATTCACAAAGTATCTGCAGAAGCAGCTGCTGAATGTGGATTAGGTTACAACCTAGTTGCTGGTGCTAACTTAGCTGGATTCAAGAAAGTAGCAGAAGCTATGATGGCTCAAGGAGTATTCTAATAAGAGCTTAACAAAATAGTTTATATAAGACCTATCGTAAGATAGGTCTTTTTTTATCTTGACATATCCACTATATAACGATATAATATACCATATAAAATAGTATTGATTACTATATTATGTAGAATTTAATATTATTACATAGAAATATATCGAATCATATCATATATAATATAAAATTGCAGTAAAGTGGAGGTAAATATGAACAAGGATAAAAAGGAACTAGTAAGTTCTTTTACACATCTAGCAGGAGCTATATTATCAGTAATAGGATTTATAGCTTTGCTTTTTAAATCGTTTAAAACTGGAAGGCTTGAAACAGAAGTATCAGCAATAGTGTTTGGATTAAGCATGATATTGCTTTATTCAATGAGTGCTACTTACCATATGGTGGATCCATCCTATGTTAAATCTAAAAGAGTGTTACGTAAATTAGACCATATAATGATATTTGTTTTGATTGCTGGGACCTACACTCCTATATGTCTTATAAATTTAAAGGACACACTAATTGGAAATGTGTTATTAATTGTCGTTTGGTCTATTGCTTTAATTGGTTTATTTATTAAATTGTTTTGGATTAACTCACCAAGATGGATAGCAACCTCCTTATATATACTAATGGGTTGGACTGTTATATTTGTGATTAAGCCTGTCTTAGAGAATTTAAATAATGAATCTATATTTTGGTTGATTTTAGGAGGAGTATTTTATACCACTGGTGGTTTAATATATGGATTAAAAAAACCGAATTTAACATTTAAAAATTTTGGTTTTCATGAGTTATTTCATATATTTATTATGGTAGGATCACTTTGTCATTTTATTATGATATATTTTTATATTATATCATGAAATAATGTATAGTGGGAGCTATTGTTCCCACCATGAGTAGCTTATAGCACAAGAAGGATCATTGTGGCTCAACGAATTTACTAAGGTTAAAATGGACTTGCCTGGAGGAATAACAATACTACCTTGCTTCTGAGAATTATCTGTATAATATGCTTGTAAAACCTTCAAGGTATTAGCTTCATTTAGGAATAATAAATTTTCATTACCCTGATAAAATATAACAACTCCATTAGAATTAATATTGCAATCTAAGTAATTAGAGGTACCATATACATACTTATAGCCCTCATAATCCATTTTTGGATTTAAAAATTGACTTTGAACTATAGGTGTGCTAGTAAAATTTACAACACATATACTTTCAACATATATTGTAGATTTAGAATTTTTAGGATTATATAAGGCTACCCATTGATGCTTACCGTGATTTAGCTGAGGAGTTCCGGAGCTAAAAATTAATTTAGAGTCATTGATATTATCTTGCTCTTCATCATCGATATTAAAATTAATCAATTTATGCCTTTTGATTATATTATCATTTTTTAGACTGTTCATATTAACATTATCCCTTCCTCTAATTTATAATAGTCATACTTGTCCAATAAATTTATAGTTGTATTATAGAATAAGATTAGAATAAAAAATGTCATTTTATCTGTCTAAAGAAATGAATTTTACGACAAGTTTTTTATTAAAATTGGCTCTAAAATAGTAAATATAATTAGTTCATATTAAAACAAAAAAACAGCAAATTTTTAATTTGCTGTTTTTGTTTATATATTTTTTAATTATTGCATTTTTTCCTTAAGAACTTCTATAGCCTTTTGTAACTGATTATCTGTATTTAAATAATCAGGTCCATAGCCTTCAGCATCCTTGTTTAATTCTAAAACAATATCAGGCTCTATACCAATGCCATGAATATTTATTCCACTCGGTGTAAAGTATTCTGATATTGTCATTTTTACTCCTGAACCATCATTGTCAAATAACTGAATTCTTTGAACTATTCCTTTACCAAAGGTTTTTGTACCTATAATAGTACCAGATTTTGTATCCTTTACTGCTCCAGACATTATTTCAGATGCACTAGCACTGCCCTCATTTACTAACAATACAAAAGGTATTGGAATTTTATCATATTTAGCAGGATAATCTTCTCTTTCACCGCTCTTAGTTTTAGTATAAGTTATTGGGCCGTGATCTTTACCTACAAGTAAGCTTGTAATATCTACTGAACTATCAATAATTCCACCAGGGTTATTTCTTAAATCTACTACTAATGCTCTTATACCTTTTTTAGCAAGCTCATTGTATTTAGTTACAAAATCATGAGCAGTTTGCTCATCAAAGGTAGTAATTCTTATGTATCCAATATTATTTTCAAGCATTGATGATTTAACAGTTATTAATTTAATTTTTTCTCTTACGATATCTACATTAAAGCTTTCTGATTTACCATTTTCATCAACTCTTAATATTGTAAGCTTAACACTTGTGTTAGGCTCGCCCTTCATTATTTTTACAGCATCATCCATTTTGTCAGCAGTATATTCAACATCATTTACTTTAATTATTTTATCTCCAGGCTTTAAACCTGCTTTTTCAGCTGGCGTGTCTTCTATTGGTGATACAACCATAATTCTGTTGTCATCACTTGGAGTTACATATACACCAATTCCTACATAAGATCCTTTAGTTTGTTCCATTAGAGAATTGTATTCTTTTGGAGTCATATATTCTGTGTAAGGGTCTCCCAATGCAGAAAGTAAGCCTTTTAAGCCGCCTTCAATCATTTTATCTTCATCTACGTCGTATAAAAAGTTTTCTTTTGCATGATTTATTAGTTTTTCGAACTTACTATATTTTTTCTCAAAAAGTTTAAGAGATTGATAGTCTTCATTTGAAATTATAATTCTATTTCCAGACTTAACTAAAGCATAATTGCCAAATGTATATGTGGCAAATGCAGTTATCAACATTGTGATAACTATTATTACAATTAACCTTTTTTTAGATACCATAATTGATCCTTTCCTTAAGACATAAAATTTAAAGTACAGATAATAATTTATATGCGTTTTATTTATAAATATCCTTATTATTATACTTCGTTTGCACTCCAGAAACATTATACCACAACTACAATA
>JBPOHM010000221.1:0-3966 GCA_052035585.1 Bacillota bacterium | reverse complement strand
TTATATGCTCTGAGGCCTCTGAACGTATTGGTTCTATAAAATACTTAAATAAACGATCATCTATATAGAAGTTCTCAAGATTTTGACTCATTCCATAGTTGCAAATCATTTCATATACTAAGTTACTTGCTTCCTTCAAATCATTTGCAGCTCCAGAGGATATTTCTCCTATAAAGATTTCCTCAGCAGCTCTACCGGCTAAAAATACGGTTATTCTGTTATATAATTCATTTTTAGTGTAAAGATATTTATCCTCAATAGGAAATTTCATTACATAACCAAGAGCCTTATCTCTAGGTACTATTGAAATTTTTTGTATTTTATCTATATTTAACACCTTAGCAGCAACAGCATGACCTGCCTCATGATATGCTACTGTTTGCTTTTCCTTTTTGCTAACAGTAGGATTTTTAATTTCTAGTCCAGCAGCAATTTTTTCTATTGCAAATTCAAAATTTTCTTGCATAATCCTTCTGTTTTTATCCTTTATTGCCTTTAATGCAGCTTCATTTGCAATATTTGCAAGCTGAGCTCCAGAAAAGCCATGAGTCTTTGAAGCTATTTCTGCTAAATTAATTTTCTTGTCAAGAGGCTTATTTTTGGTATGTACCTCAAGAATTTTTAGTCTTGAATTATAATTTGGATTTCCTACATATATTTTTCTATCAAATCTACCTGGTCTAAGAAGAGCTTCATCAAGTAAATCCAATCTATTAGTTGCTGCAATTACAACTACATTTTGAACATTGTAGAAGCCATCAAGCTCTATTAATAGTTGGTTTAATGTTTGATCCTTTTCATTGTTGCTTTCAGTATTTCTTTTTGCACCTAAAGCATCAATTTCATCAATAAATACTATACTAGGAGCTTCCTTCTTTGCTTTTTCAAATAGAGTTCTTACTCGCTTTGCACCTACACCAACGTATTTTTCAACAAATTCTGAACCACTTGCATAAATAAAATTAGCCTTTGCTTCACCTGCAATAGCCTTTGCAAGGATTGTTTTTCCTGTTCCAGGAGGCCCATGAAGTATAACACCACGTGGAATTTTTGCTCCCATTGCAATATATTTTTGTTCATTGTTTAAATAGTCAATTATATCATTAAAATCCTCTTTTATTTCTTCTAAGCCAGCTATATCATTAAACGAAAATTTTGAAACAGTAATTTCGTTATTTGGCTTATCAAAGGTATTGACTGATAATGAATATTCATTATCTTTTTTAATTTTTTTCTTTTTCTTATTTATAAAATGTGTTATCATAGATATACTAATATATACTATGTATATAATTAAAGGTAAATAAAACCAATTTGATATTGAGAATATTTTTGATAATGCATAAATTAAGGTTGTATATAAGGCGAATATTAGTGATAAGAGAAAAAATTTTATGTTCATTTCAATACTCCTTATTTGATATCTTGCAAATATTTTGCCCTTTACAGCAAAAAATTATTACAAAAAGTAAAAAATATTGTTGACATTTTTAAGCTTTAACTATATACTGTTATAGTGACAAGAAGAAGTAACCGCTTCTCACCTTATGGCGTACACGATTGTGATACTGTTAGTAGGGTTATATCATATAAAGATACAGTTTTTTGTATGTTTGAGATAGCGGTTTGTAGCTATCTTTTTTAATTTAATTGGAATATTCAATTCCAATTCTGCGATATTGTAGGAGGTGTGTCTTTATTAAAGAACTTCAAATTAACGAGCAAATTCGTGAAAAAGAAGTAAGAGTCATTGACTCAGATGGAACTCAGTTAGGAATAATGAGCATAAATGATGCTTTAAGTCTCGCTGAAAAACAAAAATTAGATTTAGTTAATATATCGCCAAATGCTGAACCACCAGTTTGTAAAATTATGAGCTATGGTAAGTATAAGTATGAATTAGCTAAAAAAGAAAAAGAATCTAAGAAAAAGCAAAAGGTTATAGAGGTTAAAGAAATCAGACTAACCCCAAACATAGAAGAACATGACTTAGCTGTTAAAGCAAAAAATGCTAATAAATTCTTAGATGATGGGGATAGAGTTAAGGTTGTTGTTAAATTTAGAGGTAGAGAAATAGGTTATTCAGAGATAGGCCAAAAGGTTTTAATGAGATTTGCTGAGTTAACAAGTGAAAAGTCTACTATAGATAAAACACCTAAAATAGAAGGTAGAAACATGATAATGTTTTTAAATCCAAAAAATTCTTAAACATTATATAAGGAGGAAATAAAAATGCCAAAAGTAAAAACTAATAGGTCAGCAGCTAAGAGATTTGCAAAAACAGGAAGTGGAAAATTCAAAAGAACAAAATCAGGAAAGAACCATTTTACAGGTAGTAAGCCAAGTAAAGCTATAAGAAATTTAAGAAAAGGTACATTAGTATCAAAAGCAGACGAACAAAGATTAAGAGAAATATTACCATACTAATAAGAGGGTATAAGGAGGAAATTAAAAAATGGCAAGAGTAAAAAGAGCAGTCAACGCTAAGAAAAATCATCGTAAAATCCTAAAACTCGCAAAAGGATACTATGGTGCTAAGAGTAAATTATATAGAACAGCTAATCAAGCAGTAATGAAATCACTTGCTTACGCATATGTAGGAAGAAAGCAAAAGAAGAGAGAATACAGACAATTATGGATAGCAAGAATTAACGCAGCTACAAGAGCAAATGGTATTTCATACAGCAAATTCATAAACGGCTTAAAGAATGCTAATATAGAAATCAACAGAAAAATGCTTTCTGAAATGGCTATTCACGATCCAGCAGGCTTCGCTAAGCTTGTAGAAATGGTAAAATAAACATATAATAGGTTAAAATAAAAAAGACTTGTATCATTCTAAGATAAGATGATTATAGTCTTTTATTATTTTATTTTTAATTTGGATAAATAAGATTTTCTTCTTTTATATTTAATAATATTTCATTTAAAAATACTTTTGCTTCGTATTTTGCCATTGGTAAATTCATATCTAGATAGTTACCACAGGACCTTGCATCTGCTCCTGGTACTTCTCCTTCATAATTAGCGATAAATTCAAACATTTCACGCATTATATCAACTACATCATTTGATTTTAAATCTCCCTTAAATATAACATAGAAGCCTGTTCTACAACCCATTGGACCGAAGTACACAGTTTTTTCATTGTAAATATTGTGATTTCTTAGAAAGGTTGCAGCTAAATGTTCTATTGTATGAATTTCTGCTGTGTTCATAACTGGCTCTTTATTTGGTTCCTTCATTCTAATATCAAAGGTTGTCACATAATTCTCACCAACTAAGTCTTTTCTAGATACATATATTCCTCTTTTTAAATCTAAGTGATTTACTTGAAAGCTTTCAATTTTTTTCATATGATTACCTCTATAGTCTATAATTTTTTTCTAATTTCGTAAATGCTAATAGCTGCAGCGATGGATGCGTTTAGGGATTCTGTTTTACCTGTCATTCTAATTGTTATTCGTTCATCTGAGGCTTCCTGAACATCCTTGGACACTCCATTTCCTTCATTACCTATAATTAAGCAAATTTTTTTAGGATTATCTATATCGTCAAAGGATTTATCAGAATCAACAACAGTTGAAATTACAGCAAATTTTTCTTCATGTAAGCTTTTAATAAAATCAATGCTATTATCTATTTCTACAATAGGAACTCTAAATAATGCACCTGCACAGGCTCTTACTGTTTTATCATTATAGGCATCTACACAGCCGGGTGATAGGATAACAGCACAAGGTCCAAAGGCATCTGCTGTTCTAATTATAGTACCAAGGTTACCAGGATCTTGGAGCTTATCACAAAATACCATGAAATTATTGCTTTTCATAATAGCTTCTATATTGTGCTTAGGCTTTTTTGCTATACCTATAATTCCCTGAGAGCTTACAGTATTTGAAATATCCTTAAATAAGCTATTATCTATAAAGTGATATTCTATTTTGTTTTTTTCTAGTGTATCTA
>JBPOHM010000196.1:0-2339 GCA_052035585.1 Bacillota bacterium | reverse complement strand
CCTTAAAACAATATATTTAATTAAACAATATTTATATTTTTGTAGATACATGTGCATTCTATAGCTATAAAGATTTTTAATCAATAATTCCGAGGATGATTTTAGGGTGATTTTTAGGGTGATTTTGAGAAATTAGTATAAAAAAGAAGAAGCTATTTACTAGCTTCTTATACTATATTTATAATTTATTATTTACCTAAAAATTCTAATAAAATTCCACCATATTGTGCTATTACTGTTCCAAATACTAATGCAACAACAGTCATAAGCTTGATTAGAATGTTTATTGAAGGTCCTGAAGTATCCTTGAATGGATCTCCTACTGTGTCTCCAACTACTGCTGCTTTATGAGCATCACTACCTTTTCCACCATGTGTGCCTGATTCAATGTATTTTTTAGCATTGTCCCAAGCTCCACCTGCATTTGACATCATTATAGCCATTAGTACACCAGTAACTAATCCACCTGCTAATAATCCACCTAATGCTTCTGTTCCAAGTAGGAAACCAACTAAAAGTGGAACTACAACAGCTAAAATTCCTGGAACTATCATTTCTTTTAATGATGATGATGTACTTATATCAACACATCTAGCATAATCAGGCTTTTCAGTACCATTCATTATGCCAGGATTTTCTCTAAACTGTCTTCTAACCTCTTCTATCATTGAATAAGCGGCTTTACCTACTGCACTCATAGTCAATGCTGAGAATAGGAAAGGTAACATCGCTCCTATAAATACCCCTGCAATAACCTTTGGATCAGTTAAGCTAATACTTGTAATTCCAACAACCTGTGTATATGAAGCGAATAATGCAAGAGCTGTCAAAGCTGCTGAGCCTATTGCAAATCCTTTTCCAATAGCTGCTGTAGTGTTACCTACTGAATCTAGCTTGTCAGTTATTTCTCTAACTCCATGTGGTAATTCACACATTTCAGCAATACCACCAGCGTTGTCAGATATTGGTCCATATGCATCTACAGCTACTGTCATACCTGTTGTTGAAAGCATACCAACTGCTGCAAGTGCGATACCGAACAATCCACCACCAAATGAATATGCTGCTAAAATACCAATTGCTAATACTATTATAGGATATGCTGTTGATTGCATACCTACTGATAATCCACTTATTATTGTAGTAGCAGGTCCTGTTTCTGATTGTTCTGCTATTTTCTTAACTGGGTTATAGTCACCTGATGTATAGTATTCTGTAATTTTTGCTATAACAACACCAACTACAAGTCCTATAACAATAGCTAAGAAAGGTTTTAAATTTCCTAGTATATATTTACTTAAGAAGAATGAAGCAATAATTACTACAACTGAGCTTGCATATGTTCCCATATCTAATGCTCTTTGAGGGTTTCCACCTTCTTTACCCTTAACAAACATAGTACCAACTATTGATGCAATTATACCAACTGCTGAAACTAAAAATGAAAATATAATTCCTTTTCCATCAGCATAAGCAAAAGTGCCTAAAGTAATTGAAGATATAATAGCACCTATATATGATTCTAATAAGTCTGCACCCATACCAGCAACGTCTCCAACATTATCACCAACATTGTCTGCGATAACTGCAGGATTTCTTGGGTCATCTTCTGGTATACCTGCTTCAACCTTACCCACAAGGTCAGCTCCAACATCTGCAGCCTTAGTATATATACCACCACCAACACGTGCAAATAAAGCAACAAATGAAGCACCAAAGCTAAAACCTGTTAAATAATTCGCAGCATTTGGATCATTTCTGAATAATATCCATAATAGTCCTGCACCAAATAAACCAAAGCCAACTACTGTCATTCCCATAACAGTTCCACCTGAGAAAGCAACATCTAATGCCTTATTCATTCCAGATTCTCTTGCAGCATTAGTTGTTCTTACATTAGCCTTTGTAGCTACTCTCATACCAAAATATCCTGCTAATATTGAGAAGAGGGAACCTAGTATAAAGCTTACAGCTGTTTGCCAATTTATTGCAAAGATTATTATTATAAATATAAATGCTATAAAAGTTATTAATGTTTTATATTCTCTTGATAAAAATGCCATAGCTCCTTCTTGAATAAACGATGCTATCTCTTTCATTCTATCATTTCCAGCATCAACCTTGTTAATTGTAGATGCTTTATAAAATGCATATAATAATGCAGCAACTCCAACAACAGGAGCTATAATAAGTAAAGAATCCATTTAGAAAATTCCTCCAAAAGTTAATTAATTTTTTTAATCCATAAGTTTAATTTAAATTGTTTATTGCTAAATACAAAATATAGTATAACATATTTATTTATAATATACCACATTTTTATATCCTATAATTAAAAA
>JBPOHM010000006.1:0-1656 GCA_052035585.1 Bacillota bacterium | reverse complement strand
TTTTTTTATTTATAAGAAATTCATACCTTTATTCAAAGAAAATGACAAACCTACCTTAAAAAAAGATAGGTTTGTCATTAATCTGAGTCTTTCAGTTATGAAAGACTCTTTTATATATTACTTAAATTTTAAATACTCTAACCATTTCGTTCATTGAGTTTGCATGTGATGATAACTCTTCACTAGAAGCTGCAATTTCCTCTGTTGTTGCAGAGCTGCTGTGAACTGTATCTGCTATGCTTTCTATTTGAACTGCAGTTGAATTAATAACTGATGCTTGTTCAATTGTAGCAGTAGAAATGTTTTTGATTAAATCATTTACTTCTACTGTACTATTAACTATGTCATTAAGAGCTTGAGCAATTTGATTACTAATAGCTACTCCAGCCTCGACACTTCTTACAGAATCTTCGATTAGCTTAGTAGTATCCTTAGCTGCTTCAGAGCTCTTTGATGCAAGGTTTCTTACCTCGTCAGCAACAACTGCGAAGCCCTTACCAGCCTGTCCAGCTCTTGCTGCTTCAACTGCCGCATTTAATGCAAGTATGTTTGTTTGGAAAGAAATATCCTCTATTGCTTTAATTATTTTAGCAATATTACTTGATGCAGCATTTATTTCATCCATTGCAGCCATCATATCGTTCATTGTAGAACCAAAGCCTTTAATTTCATTTGTAACCTTCTCAAAGAACTGCATAGCTTCAGTACTATCCTTAGCGTTTCTATCAATCTTATTTGATATTTCTGAAATTGCTGAAGATATTTGCTCAATTGATGATGCTTGACTTGTTGAATCAATTGCTAATGATTGAGCACCTTGAGCAACCTGAGCTGATGCTGAGCTTACCTCATTGGCACTAGTATAAATATCACCAATTATTCTAGTAAATGTAGCTGACAGATTTTGCAAAGCTTCTTTAATCTTACTAAATTCACCATCATAGGCTTGAGTTAATTCAACTCTTAGTATACCATTTGACATCTTGTTGAGTGTTTCTGTAACCTCAGCAATATATTTTATGTATTCCTTTAATCTAGCTGTTAGGTTAGATAGAGAGCTTGCTAATAATCCAACCTCATCACTTGATTTAACATTAATTTCTACATCTAAATCTCCTGCAGCTAAGCTTTCTGTTACAGCGGATAATTTCTTAAGTGGAGATGTAAGTACATTACTTATAAATAAAATTCCTACAAATATTAAAATAATAGCTACAGCAAAGATACTTATTAATATTGTATAAACAGAATTTATATCCTTATTGAATTCTGCTGATGGCATAAATGATATTAAATTCCAACCAGCATTTTCAATTAAGCTATAACCACCATATGCTTTTATTCCATTGTTGTTATATTCGATTTTCTCATAATTTTTATTTTTAACTGAGCTAATAATATTGTTACTAAGTCCAATTTCATCTAGATTTTTTAAAATCATACTTTCATCATTATGACCAATAACAACATTATTTGCAGTTGCTAATATGTAATATCCTGATTCTCCTAGCTTTTGGTTAGCAACCATTTGATTAAGCTTAGTTATTTCAATGTCTATTGCTGCTACTCCTATTATCTTATTGCTTGAATTGTACATTGGAGTAGAAATTGTTAATACCTGGTTTCCAGATTCTGCATCAACATAAGGTTCGGATA
>JBPOHM010000116.1:0-1821 GCA_052035585.1 Bacillota bacterium | reverse complement strand
AAAAATTTTCAAAGTCACGCAAAATTAAAATATTACGCACTTTTTTGAACAAACGCAAACCTCTAAGCACATTGATTATTCAATATGTTTAGAGGTTTTTTTATTTCACAAGTGTCAAAGACGAGATTATATACTATTTTCTTGCATTAAGCAACAACTTTTTCGACAAATTATGTAAAAATAATTGTTATATAAATAACATAGTAATTGGAATTTACTAATATTATTGCAATACAATAATATTAAGGTCGTTCAATATCAAACGACCTTAATTTATATACGTTATTTATATTTTAAATACTCTAACCATTTCGTTCATAGAGTTTGCATGTGATGATAGCTCTTCACTTGAAGCTGCTATTTCCTCTGTTGTTGCTGAGCTACTGTGAACTGTGTCTGCAATGCTCTCTATTTGAACTGCTGTTGAATTAATAACTGAAGCCTGTTCAATTGTAGCTGTAGAAATATTTCTTATTAAATCATTAACTTCTACTGTTTGGTAAACAATATCATTTAGTGCTTGTGCTATTTGATTACTAATAGCAACCCCAGCTTCAACACTTCTCACGGAATCTGCAATCAATTTAGTAGTATCCTTAGCTGCTTCAGAGCTCTTAGATGCAAGATTTCTAACCTCATCTGCAACAACTGCAAAGCCCTTACCAGCCTGTCCAGCTCTTGCTGCTTCAACTGCTGCATTTAATGCAAGGATGTTTGTCTGGAAGGAAATATCCTCAATAGCTTTAATTATTTTTGCTATATTACTTGATGCAGCATTTATCTCATCCATTGCAGCCATCATGCTGCTCATTGTAGAGCCAAAGCCCTTGATTTCATTTGTAACCTTTTCAAAGAATTGCATAGCTTCAGTACTATCCTTAGCATTTCTTTCAATTTTACTTGATATATCTGAAATTGCTGAAGAAATTTGCTCAATCGATGATGCCTGACTAGCAGAGCCTATAGCTAATGATTGTGCTCCTTGAGCAACCTGAGCTGATGCTGAGCTTACCTCATTGGCACTAGTATAAATATCACCAATTATTCTAATAAATGTAGTTGACAGATTTTCCAATGAATCTTTTATCTTGCTAAACTCACCATCGTAGGCTTGTACTAATTCGAATTTCAATATACCTTGAGACATTTTGTTAAGTGTTTCAGTTACCTCATCTATATATTTTATGTAATCCTTTAATCTAGCTGTTAGATTAGATAGAGAGCTTGCAAGCAATCCAACCTCGTCGCTTGATTTAACATTTATATCTACATCTAAATTTCCTTTAGCTAATTTTTCTGTTACAGTAGATAAATTTTTAAGAGGAGATGTAAGTATGTTACTTATAAATAAAATACCTATAAATATAACAATAACTGCTACAGCAAATATGCTTAATAATATTGTATATATAGAATTAATATTTTCATTAAATTCTGATAATGGCATAAAGGATATTAGATTCCAACCAGCATTTTCAATATAGCTGTAGCCTCCATATGCTTTTATTCCATTATTTGTATATTGTATTTTATTATAATTTTTATTATTTACTGCATTTGTTATGTTGTTGCTAAGTCCTATTTCACTTAAGTTCTTTAAAACCATGCTTTCATCATTATGACCAACAACTACATTTTTAGCTGATGTTAATATATAATATCCAGTTTTTCCTAGCTTTTGACTAGCAACCATCTGATTAAGCTTAGTTATTTCAATGTCTATTGCTGCTACTCCTATTATCTTATTGCTTGAATTGTACATTGGAGTAGAAATTGTTAATACCTGGTTTCCAGATTCTGCATCAACATAAGGTTCGGATA
>JBPOHM010000282.1:0-4964 GCA_052035585.1 Bacillota bacterium | reverse complement strand
TATATTATGAAATACGATTTTCTGAGTATCTGTAGGAAACTACAGCGTTTAACCAGCGATATATGGGGAGAGGCGTTTGTTTGAACGTAAATTAAGGTGGTACCACGGCTATTTCGTCCTTTGCGAGATAGCCTTTATTGTTTTTTTTGGTATATAGCTTAATTAATAAATAATTTATTAAAAATATTATGTATATTTAATGAAAGGAATGTGATTTAAATGGAAAAGCAAAATGTATTTGATATTCTCAAGGAAAGAGGATTTATCGAGCAATGTACTCATGAAGAAGAAATAAGAGAAGCATTAGGTAAGGAAAAAGTTACATTTTATATAGGCTTTGATGCTACAGCTGATAGCTTAACAGCAGGACATTTTCTTACTATCATGGCTATGATGCATATGCAAAGAGCAGGCCATAGACCTATAGCTTTACTTGGTGGAGGAACAACAATGATTGGAGATCCAACAGGTAAATCGGATATGCGTACTGTTATGACTAAGGAGACAATAGATTACAATGTTAAGAGATTTCATGAGCAGCTATCAAGATTTATTGATTTTAACAATGATAATGCAATAGTTGCAAACAATGCAGATTGGCTATTAAATCTTAATTATGTTGAGCTATTAAGAGAGGTTGGTATTCATTTCTCTGTAAATAGAATGCTTGCTGCTGAGTGTTACAAGCAAAGAATGGAAACTGGACTTACATTTTTTGAATTTAACTACATGATAATGCAATCATATGATTTCTGGAAATTAAATCAAATGTACAACTGTACATTGCAGCTTGGTGGAAATGATCAATGGTCAAATATCATTGGTGGAGTAGAGCTTATAAGAAGAAAAGAACAAAAGGCTGCATATGGTTTAACATTTAAGCTATTGACAACAAGCGATGGAGTGAAAATGGGTAAAACTATGAAAGGAGCTATTTGGCTAGATCCTGAAAAAACATCACCATACGAGTTTTATCAATACTGGAGAAATGTGGAGGATGTTAAGGTTGAAGAGCTTCTAGGATTGCTTACATTCTTACCTATGGATGAGGTTAGAAGACTTGGAGCGTTAGAGGGTGCTGAGATTAACAAGGCAAAAGAAGTATTAGCATTTGAGATAACAAAAATTGTTCATGGTGAGGAAGAAGCTACTAAGGCACAAGAGGCAGCAAGAGCGTTGTTCTCAGATGGTGCAAACATGGATAATGTTCCATCAACTGAAATATCTAAAGCAGAGCTAGGAATAAGTCTTATAGATTTAATGATAAAAGCAGATCTTATAAAAACAAAGAGTGAAGGAAGAAGACTTATTGAGCAAAATGGAGTTAGAATTAATGATGAAGCAGTTTCTGATGTAGCAAAAACTATTACAGAAAATGATTTTAATGATGGAAAGCTAATGATAAGAAAAGGTAAAAAAATATTCCATCGTATAATATTAGCATAATAAAAAACCAGATATCATTTTTGATATCTGGTTATTTTATATATATCAACTTATATTATTCAGCCTTTGTTCCACAGTTTGAACAAAAGATTGCTCCCTTATCTAATTCTACTCCACAATTTTTACAAGTATTTTTTACTTCTACAGTCTCAGGCTCAACCTTTACCTCTTCAACAGCTTGCTTTGCTCCACAATTTGGACAGAACATAACCTTATCCTCTAGCTCAGCATTACATTGTGGACATGTTCTTTTACCGCTTTTCTTTTGAATCTCTTGTTTAAGCTCGGCAATTCTTTCCATTGAGCTTTTTATAGAGTTTATGTATTCTGCAAATTCTTCATCTGGAGAATCTGATTTTAATTCAAAATATTTTTGCCCGATCATTAAATAAGCACTGTTAATTTTCTTTTCTTCACTTGATATTTCGTTGTTAAGCTTCATTGTATCAGCCATGTCTTGTGTCTTCTTAACAACCTCTTGACTTGCGCTTGAAATTTTCTTACCTAAATCCTTAAAGAATTCCATTAATAATCAACTCCTATCTAAATTTTAGATTTATAAATTTTAAAGATTCATTTAAAAACGTGTTTATTAGTAATATTATACAAATTCACGCAATTTATGTCAACTTAAAATTAGGTTTAATTAATAGCTAAAAATAATACATTTTTTGGCAATATATACATAAATTATACTAAATATGAAAAAATATTCATTAAAATCACTAAAATTATTGACCTTTAATTTAGGATTTGGTAGAATTACAACAATATATAAAAAAAGAAAGACTATACATTATATAATTTATAAATATAAATAATAGAATGTATATTTTGAATTGAGGGTGAGAAAATGTCAAGAAAAATTAAATTTGGAAGAATTTCTGTAAAGAAATTAGAGCAGTATCTTGATAAATTAGTAGTGGATTGTGCACATGATTTATCTCAAGATGATTTGGACAATAATTCAGAGTTGTCATTTGTAAAAGGAGCAATACAACGTGCAAAAGCGATGAATTGCAATGAGCATAATGATATAAGTATGCAGGTTAACGAGTTGTTGAAAACTATTATGCAAATGGACTTTGTTAGAAAGATGATTTTAGACGTTCAACAACAAAGAGAGATGGTTGAATCAATAGCTGCAGCTGGAGAAGAAAATGCAGCTGCTATTGAGCAGGTTTCAGTTCTAGTACAGGAATCAGCAAAATCAGCTAATGAAGCTGTTAAGTTATCAAATGAAGGTAAGGAATTGTCATCAGTAACACTTGATAATATTAATGAGGCTTATGATGAATTAAAGATGGCTCTCAATAGGATTGAGGATTTGAATCGACAAACAGCAGAAATAGATTCTATGATATCTATAATCAGTTCGATAGCGAGTCAAACTAATTTACTTGCATTAAATGCTTCAATAGAAGCTGCAAGAGCAGGACTTGCTGGTAAGGGCTTTGATGTAGTTGCTGGAGAAATTAAAACATTAGCACAAAGCTCAGCTAATTCTGTAAAATACATAGAAGAAGAACTAAATGTTATGAAAAAGGGCATAAATGATTCTTCAAATTCAATAGCTTCAATTGCAGAAAATTTCAATAATTGTCGTTCACAGGTTGATAATTTAGCTGGAAGTGTGGACAAGATTAATAGCTCAGTAGAAGGAATTAGCAATAATATGCAGGAGATAATGTCTAATGTTGAAGAACAGCAGACTTCAACAGCTGAAATTTCATCTAATTTATTAATTATTAATGAAAAGACAGTTGATCTTTATGATGACTGTGTTCGAACAGGAAGAGGCTTCTATGAGATTTCCAAGAAGGTTAATAGTCAACGTATTCGAAATATTGATATGATAGATAGAAGTAGTCCTCAGGAACAGATTCGATTTTGTATTGTTGATCATATGCATTGGAAATGGAGAATTTATAATCTCTTATTAGGCTATGAAAGTATTAAGGTTGAGGATGTTGGAAATCATACAACATGTCGTTTAGGCAAGTGGTTAGCTAAGAATAGCGATGATCCTAAGCTTTTACAATATATTAGAGATTTAAACAAGCCTCACTCAGAACTGCATCGTATAGCAGCAGACGGTGTTGCAGCATATAATAGAGGAGATATGAATGCTGCAGAACAGGCTTTAATTAATATGGATAGAGCATCCTCTGAGGTTATAGCAATTCTAGAGAAAATGCTTAAATTATATTAAAAAAAGGGACAAGTATTATATTTATAATATAAAAACTTGTCCTATATTTTTAATTATATACCTTTTATAAATTCTGTTACTACCTTATTGAATTCCTCTGGGCATTCTACTTGAGGACCATGTCCAGCGTTCTCAAATACATATTCTTTAACGCTTCCACCATTATTAGCATATTCATCAAGAACGGCTCTTGTTTGTGTTACCATAGCATGAGGTGGGAATGCTTCCATTCCTGGCCATCCTGGTACAACACCTATTGAACCTAAGAATCCTATATCTAATAAGCAAGTATCAGAAACTATAGAGTCTTGTGCTCCTCTTATCCATAATATAGGAGGCTTTTTAGGTAAATTTACAATACCTGATAAGTTTACATATTTAGGAGACATACTATTTGCAATTCCTCTATCTCCAGGAGCAACAAATGGCCATTCTGGGCATGGTTCAAAATTACCAGGATAGTAATCATCTCCGCTTCCCATTTCAAACATACTCTCTAAGAATACTTCCTCCCACTCTGGATCTAATACATAGTCCTTAGCAAAGTATAGCTTAAGTACTGCTGGAGCAGCTGATGGATTAGTTGGGTCTTTGATACGATCCTTAAGTGCTGCTGCAAAATCCTTGTTAACAGTACCAGCACCTGTTCCAGAATAATATTGATTATTAGGAGTTCCTTTATTATCCTTTGTTCCAGAATATCCAAATGGTGATAATGGATTTAATAATATAATAGAATTTACATCTTCAGGATAATCAAGAGCGTATTGCATTACAACACCACCACCCATAGACCATCCAAGTAAGTGAGGTTTTTGCTTTAATTCTAACGCTTCAAAGAAACTGCGCAAATCCTCGCTCCAAATACGAACACCTTGTGTTGCATCAATTGGTAAAAATTCTGTCTTACCATATCCACGTAAATCTGGAGCTATAATATGAAATTCTTTAGCGAGTTCAGGTATATTAGGTAAATAAAAAACATTAGAAGAAGTATTGCCATGTACAAGTACTAATAGCGGTTTACTAGTATCCCCCTCTTCAAAATAAGATACAGTTAATCGACTAGTTTTAATTTCTTTTCTTTGTAATTGTGGAATCATAATATTCAAATCCTTTCAAATTATTTCTTGATAGGCATTTGCAAAACGTCTATCTGAAAACGCAAACGTTTCCTCGTTCTGTTAGTATACATTATAAATACCAAAAATGCAAGAATAATTTAATAAATTGCATATTTTGGAATATTTTTATAATAATATTAATTGTTTTATTTTTTAGATATTTTCAATTCTGGGTATCCAGT
>JBPOHM010000301.1:0-2914 GCA_052035585.1 Bacillota bacterium | reverse complement strand
CTAAAACAAGTCTGCTAAAAATATAAAAATAAATTAAAGCTCCAAGTAAAAAAGCCATTAAAATAAAAAATCTAATGTTTCCCCAGCTAACTCTAATTATTATATTTAGTCCAAATACTAAACTAACTATCCAATATAATATATCCCCTAAAGCAGTACCTAACTTGCTAAGTGGTATATAATATCTTATCAATCTATAAATATCCCACAATACTCCAAGGAAAAATCCTCCAATTAAGGCTGCAACAAAAACAATTTCTTGTGAATAAGGCGCAGAATTCACCCCCGTCATCCTCTCATCATCTGAAAATTTTCTTTATAAATCCTACTTTTTCTTTTTCTGAGCTATTTTCAGAGTATAATAAAGAATCTATTTTACCATTGACAAAAATTTTGCCCTCTTCCACATTTAGCTTACTAATGGATAGATTAATTCCTTTTATATTTAGTTTTCCCTTGTTTGTTGCTAGCACTACATTTTCATCGTTAAAGCTCTCCACTTTTTCAACACCTGTTATTCCTAATTTTTCACGATTCTCAAGTGTTAAGGTTTGAATTACTTTTTCCTCCATATATACACCCCCATACTCTTTTAATTATATGAGGGCTTGTTGCATAATATGTAAATAATAATTTAATTTGAGCTTAGCTTTATTTTCCTATATACATCCATAAGGTTTTCTTGTTTAAGCTCCTTTGGATTTCTTTTAAATATTTTAAAAACAGTCTGTAGCACAGGTCCAGCTAATAGGCTTGATAATACGGTTGCAATACCAAACTTACCTCCTAATATGATACCAATAATAAGGACAGTTATCTCCATTGCATTTCTAATAAATCCTACCTTAAACCTTGTTCTTTGCGTAAGTGCAAGCATAAGTCCATCTCTAGGACCTGCTCCTAGCTCCTGTGACATATACATATACATTCCTATAGAAAGCACAACAACTCCACCTAAGCACATTATTATCTTTCCAATAAAGCTTTGAGGAGTTGATAAAATATTTGAATTTATTATAACATCAGTAAAAAAGCCTATAAAATACATGTTTAATATAGTTGCTACTCCTGGGAATATTTTAAAGAACATGCAAATTAAAATTATAATAAATCCAACAATTTGTGAGGCCTGTCCAATAGTTATAGGTAAATGAATAGATAAGCCTTGATGAAATACATTCCAAGGATTCATACCAAGATCACAGTATAAAAATAAGGTTTGACCAACTGAACAAATGAATAATCCAATCATTAATTTTATGTAGCGAAAAAGCCTGCTGTCATTTTTAAAATTTAGCATTTTTTAGTGTCCTTTCTAGACTGTAGATTTTATATATTTTTATATTTCCTAATAATTGTAACACTATAAAAGATAAAGTCAATAAAATGTTTATTAAAATTAAAGAAATATGATATAATGTTTTATATTGAACTAAATTTATTTTAAAGAGGGAAGTTCACATGAATAAAAAAGTACATTTTTCAATATCATTGGATAAGAATAGTGATAAACCTTTGTATATACAGCTTTATGATTATATAAAGGGTGAAATTATTAATAATAAGTTTAAAGCCTCTTATAAACTACCTTCAATACGAGAGGCTACCTCTTTATTAAATATTAGCAAGACAACTATTGAAAATACATATAACCAACTAATTGTTGAAGGATATATAGAAAATATCCCAAAACGAGGTTTTTTTGTCAATGAAATTGGTAGCTATAAATACAGCAAGGAATTTGTTCCTAGTCATAGCTTTGAAAAGTCCGTATCTGATGAATACATATATAAAAACAATGGTGCTGATCCCTCAAGCTTCAATGTTAATCTATGGAAAAAGCTTTACAATAAAACCTTAAGTGAAGAAATCACAAATATTTATACTGGTGGCTATGTGCAAGGTGAATACGAGCTAAGATATGAAATATCTGAATTTGTAAACAATCTTAGAGGTGGAAAAACTAGTCCAGAGCAGGTTATTATCGGTGCAGGTATTCAATATCTACTAGGTATACTCACAGGTATTTTAAAAAATGATGAACATATCAAGTCAGACAGTGCTTACAGCTGTGTATCAATCGAAACACCTGGATACCGAAAGGCAGAATATATTTTTGAAGATTATATGTTTAAAATAAATCATATACCAGTAAATGAGATGTCCTTGTCTATAGATGCGTTATACAATTGCGACTCAAAGCTATTGTATGTAAGCCCATCTCATCAATATCCTCTTGGTAATGTGATGCCTATTAATAAAAGACTTGAGCTCTTAAGCTGGGCTTATAGCGTTAACGGGCTTATAATAGAGGATGATTATGATGGAATTATTAGATATGATGGTATGCCAATTCCTTGCTTACAGGGCTTAGACAATAATGATTGTGTAATTTATTTAGGTTCATTTTCAAAAACCCTTTTACCGTCTCTAAGAATTAGTTATATGATAATACCAAAGAAACTTATTGCAAGCTATCAAAATATAAAAGATAAATATACTCAATCAACATCGAAAATTGATCAGATTGTTCTTTCCTTATTCATGAAGGAAGGACATATGAATAGACATCTTAGAAGGATTAGAAGAATATATAGAAGGAAAAACACCTCTATAATAAGCTACATTAATAAGAACTATAAAGATAAAATTAAAATTATCAATTCGGATTCAGGCTTTCATTTAGTATTAGAGGTTATTACAAGAAAATCCTCAAGGGACATTTACAATGACTGCAAGAAAAATAATATTTTAATTGAGATTATTAACCATAAGCCGAATAAGGCATTACTATCCTTCAATTATAGTGGTATTGTAGAAAGTGATTTGTATAGCTTTATAGATAAATTATATTTGTCTGTAACTTAAAATAATTTTAGAAAGGTTTACTTAAAAAATGCCTAAAATAACTTCA
>JBPOHM010000104.1:0-8354 GCA_052035585.1 Bacillota bacterium | reverse complement strand
ATTTTTTATTTGAATCATAATTGTGTTTTTCTCTATGTATAAATTACTTGCATTATATACATACACAATTTTTCCTGTTTGTGTTACTGAATTTTCTGTTCCTTCAACCTCTAAAGCTGTTATTTCTGTTCCATCATAATTAACCTTTACTGTATATCCTATTCTTAAATCATATATACTTGAGTTATTCTTAAGAACACTAATTCTTGCATTTTTACTAATTTTGTATTCCTTTATTTCATCATCAGCGCTTTGAAGCTTAATACGATTATTTGCTCCAATAGTAATTTCCTTTATAGTAGCTACAAAATCTGCTGTATTTTCAACAGCCTTAGCATCTATTGCAGTCATTACATCGTATTCAGTCTTTATAGTAGCCTCATCGCCAACTCTTAGCTGGTCAAAGCTTGTAGCAACAGAGTTTCTTGTAACATTAGGCTCTTGTGTATAAGTAAATGTATATGTTTTTCCTAAGTTATCTTCAAGTGTTAATTTTATAGGAATTGTGTATTCAATATTCTTAATTTTACCACTTCTAACTTGTACCTTACTAATTGAGTTTATTTGTGTAACAATATTATCTACTAATTTTACAGTTACTAAATCATCCTTCTTTAGATTTTTAAACTCAGTAGTCTTATCATCTAAGGTTACTACTACATTATCACCAATATTAAATACCTGTTCTACACCATTTTTATTAGTTATAGTAAGCTTCATAGGTGCAGTAAAAGCAACGTATTTTATAGTTCCTTCTATTGTTTTAACTGTAGTATCAACAACTATTTGCTTAGCACTACCATCCTTTGAGCTTACAGTATATTCGATTGCCATGCCCTTTTCAAGCTGTGAAAGCTTTGCGGCTGTATTATTTAATTTTATAGTAGTGCTTTCATTTATAATTCTAACCATTTTAACTTCACTAGAATTATCAAGCTTAACCTCTAAATAAGATTCTATTGTACCAAGTGTTATTTTTTCAATAGTGCCCTTAAATGTAGAATAAGTTACAAATTCCTCAAATGAAGGCTTTACATTGTTAGTTCTTATATATTCATAGGCTCTACATACTATTATAGCAAGTTCTTTTCTTGTTATAGGATTCTTTGGATTAAAGTTTTTATAAGAGTCTCCAGAAATTATACCTTTTTCATATGCTAAATAGATATAAGGTCTATAGTCAGAATTTATTTGAACAGCATCATTAAATGGTAATGTATAAAGTCTATCTTTTAGACTTTCAACTTCCTGTTGTAAGCACATAGCTTGAACAATAAATACTGCTACGTCTTCTCTAGTTGCTTCTTTTTTTAAGAATCCATTTTGATATAATTCTTTAAATTTATTTTCTGTAAGAAGTTTTAATGAAAGAGCCTTAGAAAGTTCAGTGTATGACCATTCATCATTTCCATTTGTAACTTCCTTTATAATAGGTAAATATTTATTTTCAATTTGCTTTTGTAAGTCTGAATCTATAGTATGTAATCTTGACAACATTAGCATTGTTTCAAATCTAGTTACATTATTTTCAGGGCCAAATGTTCCATCACTATATCCTTTTACAAGACCAAGCTCAGCTGCTTTTATTATAAAATCATCTGACCAACCATCATTAGGCATGTCCTTAAATGTTACAGCATTTACAATACTAATAAGTGTAAAGCAAAGCACCAAACTCATTATAGCTACTTTATATAATTTGCTCTTTTTCATAAAATCCTCCATTTATTAATATATTCTGTGTTTGTTTTTAAAATCATACATTTTTACATCGCTCAATTCAAAAATATCATCTTTTGTAAGAAATGTATTAATAGGCACATATATTATACCATAACTAATAGAAAGAGTATATTCTTTTTTTGTTGCAAGAAGCTTGTTTCTAATCATATCTAGCATCTTCTCTGATGATTGTTCATCACGGTTTTTAAATATAACAGCAAATTCATCACCTGCAACACGACATAAAATATCATCTGATCCAATATTTTCATTTATTGTGCTAGTCACTGTATTTATATATTCATCACCTATACAATGTCCAAATTTATCATTTACCTTTTTAAGCTTATCAATATCTATCATAGCAAATGAGAAATCTATGTTTTCACTAATTAACTTCTTTACAGTTTCCTTGCAATATCTTCTGTTATATACTCCAGTTAGCTCATCAGTATATGATTTTCTTTCTAATGCAGCTCTTCTTTCGCGCAATTGTTGTATCATTATATTAAATGAGGTTGATAATTTACCCATGAATCTTATTTCTTGGCTATAATCTCCATTTGCAACCTGCTCTGCCTGCCAAGCTATATGGCTCATAATTGCATGTAGCTCTTTTAAATATCCAGATAAGAAGTTGTATTTATTTGGTGGGATTGCATTTAAATTACCTTGGCAAAGCTCAGATAAAAAATTATTTGATTCTAATATATCATTTGAAAGCTTGTAAATAGAGTCTTGAAGATTTTTAATTTCCTCAGGAACATTATCCAATCTATCGGTTTCTTTTAAGTGTTTATTATGTCGTATATCTTGTATTTGCTTAGTAAGTAATTCTATTATGTGTTTCTCCATATTTATTCCTCAGCTTTATTTATTACATATCCCTCGAATCGACAAACCCTCGAGCCTGTTGCCCAGCAGTCAATTTCACGTACATGATATTCCTTTTTTGTATATTCCTTTAATATACCAGCTAATAATCCTTCATCATAGCTACACACAGTTTCACCTGTTACAGGAAGTCCTGAACAATCTAAATCCTCTGATAATGTAAGTCTGATATCGCCAGTATTGTGATTATATTCTTCTATCCTCAATATTCCGATATAATTTTTCTCTAAATAATCACGCAAATGAGATAAAAACTCATTTATAGGCAAATTTAAATTAAGCTCTTTTTTGGCTAATTCAATTCCGGACCTTTTACCAGCATTGCGTAGAATTTCATCAGATTTTTCTTCACCAAATTGCTCTATAAGCTCTGATCTTATAGTATGTTCAAAAAGTCTATAAACAAAAACAGGCATAACAAGCCCTAAATTTTTTCTTCCTTTTTCAATATTTCCTACAAGTTCCCAAGCTGCTTCATTTTCAGTTGTATTGTTTTTTGGTATTTCGGACATTTTAGTTTACCCCTTATAAATAAATACACTTATATAAATACTAGATTACTATATATGACAAAAAAAGTCAACATTTTGTTATAATAATCCAGAAATTTACAAAAAAATTAATTAAAGAGTGAAATAATTTTCACTCTTTAAGTTAATAGGTTATAATTTTTAATTTGCATTCTCTACATAGTACTGTGCTTGAGCATTCCATAGATTTGCATACAACATATCTTCTTCTTGCATAAGATCATCATGTTTGCCTCTTTGAACTATCCTTCCATTATCAAATACTATTATGTCATCGCAGAATCTACAGCTACTCATTCTATGAGAAATATATATACTTGTTTTATCCTTCACTAGCTCATCAAATTTTGAATATATTTCATATTCACTTATTGGGTCTAGTGCAGCTGTTGGCTCATCTAATATTACAAATGGTGCATCCTTATATAGGGCTCTTGCTATTGCTATTTTTTGTGCTTCGCCACCACTAAGCTCAATTCCACCCTTGTCATATTTGTACAATGGTGTTTTAAGCTTTTCAGGCATTTCTTCAACTCTATCCTTAATGCCAGCTAGTTCTATGCATTTCCAAACCTTATCTTCATCAACTATTGTACTTGAAGCAACATTTTGCTCAAGAGGGAAGGCGAATAGATTAAAATCTTGGAAAACTACACCGAATAGACTTAGGTATTCAAGATAGTTGTATTTTCTTATATCAATACCATTTAATGTTATATAGCCCTCTGTTGGATCATAAAGTCTACATAATAGCTTTATAAAGGTTGTTTTTCCAGCTCCATTTCTACCAACAACAGCCATTTTATTTTTTAGTGTTAGCTTACATGATACATGGTCAAGTACCTTTTCACTTTGTCCTGGGTAAGAGAAGGACACGTCATGAAATTCTATCTCATAGACATTATCATTTCTTTTCTCAACAGGGATAGTTCCAGTATATCTTTCATTTTCAATATCCATAAATTCATTATAATATTTTAAATAATCACATTGAAGTCTTAGCTCTTCATTATATTTAATGAAATTACTTATAGCTGCATTAAATTGTGAAATAGCTCCTATATATTTTGTCAATGCTCCTATACTTATTGCGTTTGCTAATACCTTTAGTATAACGAAGGTATATGCAAAGAATACTGTAAATCCACCAATTAATGATTCGGTATATTCCTTCTTCTTTAGCATAGCAAACATCTTTGGCCATAATGTGTTAGATGAGAATGAGGTTCTATCAAACTCTTCCTTTTCAATCATTGGAGCCATGTTAAATATACGTATAAATGTACCTCTTGTAAAGTTTAAAATTATTTGATTGAAGAAGTATGAGAAACGCTTTTCGGTTTTCATTTGCTCTTCAAATAAAGCTAACTGTCTTTCGTTGAGGTGTTTTGCTAATGAAATATTATTATATGAAACTATAACGAAAAATGTTAATAGTATAATAAATGATACAGGGATTGAGCTTGCAATATTTAAAAATGCACTATCACTATTTGGAATACTTAAGCATAAGCTTATTATCATAATTATACCTGTAAGTGTTGATGTTACTGACTCTAATATTAAGCCGTAATTAGTCATAAATAATCCAAATCCACCCTGATGCTGCATTGAGAAGCCAGCAGCATGTATAGATTCTAATGTTTTTGGGATTTCAAGTGTTTCATAATCAAGCTCTAAGGCCTTTTTACTTATTAATAATTGAACAAATTGATGTACCTTTATTGATTTGGCTTCACAGCTACGCTTTAATGCATCTGATATAATTCCAACTACGAAATTTCCTGCTATTAAAGCTATTATTAAGCTAATAGTTAAGTCAATATTCATTGCAATGATTGAATCAATTATATAAGCTGATAAAAATATATTTATATAAGGATATAATGATTTTATAAGCGAATTCAACATAAATAGAGGTATAGCTGATGAATCGGCTTTATGTATTAATTTTAATGCTTTAAATCCAACCTTGTGGAAGGATAGAGAATTAAATATCTTTCTAAGCATTCTGTTCTACCTCCTCTTGATAATAATGTGCTTGTATTTCGAACATTTTTGCATACTCTCCACCTAAGCTCATAAGCTCATCGTGGGTACCGGATTCAACTATTTTTCCATCCTTCATAAAGAGTATTCTGTCGCAAAAGCGTGTTGAGCTAAGTCTATGAGAAATAAATATACTTGTTTTGTCATTTACTAGTGTATTGTATTTTTCATACATTTCACTTTCTGCTATTGGATCAAGGGCTGCTGTAGGTTCATCAAGTATTAATATAGGGCTATCCTTATATAAGGCTCTTGCTAGCATTAGCTTTTGCATTTCTCCTCCTGAGAGCTCGATACCATCAAATATTTTAAGAAGAGTAGTTTCTTCCTTATCAGGAAGAGAAGCTATTTTCTCACTAAGTCCTGATAATTCAATACATCTGTGAAGCTTTTCGTAATCTATATTTTCTTTAAATGTACAAGCTATATTCTGTGCTATTGAATAAGCAAGAGGGAATATATCCTGGAAAATTACACTAAAGGCTTTGTAGTGGTCATGTATATTAATATCCTTAGAATTAATATTGTCAATGTATAGATTTCCACTAATCGGTTGATATAAGCCACATAGTATTTTTACAAGTGTTGTTTTTCCTGCTCCATTTGCACCTACTAATGCAATTTTCTCTCCCTTTTTAATTGTTAAATTAAGATTTTCTAGTATTTTTTCATCTGAATCAGGGTATTTGAAGCTAACGTCCTCTAGTCTTATTTCATAGGTTGTATTTTCAGAAAGCTTTTTACCTTCACCACGATTACTAAATTCTTCACATCTTATATAATCTAAAAAGTTTTGAACATGAATATTATTCTTTTGCATATATACATATTGCTTAAATGCTGCATTAATAAATCCACCAATACCAGAAACAAAACCAAGATATAAGGTAAATGATGCAATATCTATCTTGTTATTTATAACACTGTATAAAAGATATCCATAAATAACTATGTTTTGAACTAAGGTTATAAGTCTTTCAAATAAATCAATTAAGAAATATCTTCTTTGTTCCTTGTTAACCCAAGACATATATAAATTTAATAGATTTTTATATAGGTCAACAAACCAATTTTGAATTTTGTAAAGTCTAATATCCTTGCCATTTTTTAAATCAATAGAATTTGTTCTTAAGTAGTTTATCTTCTTATATATATCTGCTTTAGTTTCTTCATTCTTTTTTAACCATTTTAAGTTTCTAGTGTGAGCTATTAAGCTTATAATAGGAGATACTACTAACAATAGCATTATCCAAATATTTAATTTTGCAACAAAGAAAGTGTATAACAATAATAGTAGTACATTGATTATGAAATCTCTTGGACCTGCTATTAATGCTGGAAATCCAACATCATCATTAGCAAAGGTAGCATTAAGTGCTTTTTGAAGCTCTTGTTTCTTTTTTTTACTATCTATATTTATAAAATCTGTTGTCAATACCTTATTGCAAATAACAGTTCCAGATTTTATTCTATGTATAAACGTTGCACCTAATAGGTTAATGCTAAGTGCCATATTGCTATAATTAAGTATAAGAAGTATTAAAGCATAACCCATAATAATGAGCAATGTATTAAGAAAATATACCTTATTTACTAAGAGCCATACCACTGCTCCAGGTAATGCTGTAGTTAAAAAAGGTGTTATAACTGATATAATTATCATTCTGAGTGTTAGAAAATATATTTTAGATTCACCGTATTCTCCAACAGTTTTCCAAGTATAGATTATGTTTTTTAATAAAGAAGAATTTTTGCTTTTCATCATAACTTATCCCTTTCGTTTAGTATTGAAATTATGGAAACAAAGACAGCTGAGGGAGTTTAACCATCTTTATCTCCTTAACTTAATACCATTATACAATTAAAAATCAAATATAAAAAAATCATGCACGAAATGCATTAATTTGTGCATGAAATGTAAATTATACTAATGGCACTGTTATTTCACTTGCAAATATGCCAGGTTCGTTCTGTAGGTTTAGATAACCATTATACTTATCAATTAGTATCTTGACACGCTTCATTCCTAGACCATGATTTCCACGCTTTGTTGAAATATATTGTCGTTCATCAAAGCTTAGATCTTCTTTAGCTGAGTTTTGAATTGATATATATAATTGATTTTTTATTATGCTTATGTAAATTCTTATAAATCTCTTATCCTCTTCGATTTTCATGCAGGATTCAATAGCATTATCTAATAGGTTTCCTAATATTACACACATATCAATGTCACTAATCATTATTTGCTCAGGAATTTCTGCCTTGCAATTAACCTTAATTTTTTTATTTTCAGCTATAGTAATTTTGCTGTTTAATATAGCATCAGCCATTAGATTGCCAGATTTAACATATGAATCTACACGACTTAGGTCTTTTTCTAATTCCAAAAGATAGTCCTGCACTTCATTAAGCTGATTAAGCGCTAGATGAGCCTTTATAGTTTGTAAGTGATTATGATAGTCATGTCTCCAGCCTCTCATGTTTAAATATATATTTTTAATTTCCTCATATTGATTATGTAGAACGTTTTGTTGGAAGTAACGAGTAGTTTTTTCGAAGCTTGCTTGATAGCTTTGAAAAATAACCTCAAGAATTATAAATATAAGTGTTGCTATGATGGTTAAAATTAAATATGCTATGTGACTAAATGCTTCTGAAGGAAGCATAGTAACAGCAATGATAGTAATATATAATAATGCAACAAGGATTCCGTTAAGTATGTTTAAATATTTTCTATGGTGTGATAGTTTCAAAAAGCAAAATAATAGCATAGCTTGAAAAATCATTCTATCAGGAAGTATGCTAAGATTTTTAAATATACTGCTTATTAGTATAACAGCTATTCCATAGGAGATTGTAGATTTCCATTGTAATGAAAATGGCTCTTCATCATAGAATAAAACAAAAAGTAACATTACTATTGATATTAATACCCATGCAAGTATTTCATAAATAAGTTGTTTAGTAAGTGCAAGAGTAACAATAATTATTGAAGAGCAAAGAAAAATTGCTATTATATTTTTAAGCTTTCCTTTTTGAATTCTACCTATATTATAAACATAATAAAAATACAACAATATTAAAATTACATTTACAAGCATAATATTTACAGTCCCCTTTATAATTTGTCTAATTTGTTTGAAGCTTATCTCTATA
>JBPOHM010000295.1:0-1575 GCA_052035585.1 Bacillota bacterium | reverse complement strand
AAACTACATATTATTAAATTACACTAATAAATTATATTAATGATAAAACTTGACATATTCCAATTTTTATATTGAAACTTATTTCATAGTTTTATATCAGATAATAGTATAGCATATTTATATTTTATTATCTTTTTGTACAAATGTCAAGAAATGAATATTTTATATTAAAGAAAATGTTAAATAACTAAATAAAATAAAGAGTAATACAATAAATGTATTACCCTATTATAAATAAATTTATATTTAGTTTTAGTGTTATTCTGCATTTGAAGCTTCAGCTTTATCTGATGAACTAGAATTATTGCTAAACTTCTCTCTAACTTTTCTATCAATTTCTTGCATCATTTCAGGGTTAGCTGATAAGAATTCCTTTGCATTTTCTCTACCTTGTCCAATTCTAGTCGAGCCATACGAATACCAAGCTCCTGATTTATTTACTATATCATAAGCTACAGCAACATCAAGTATGCAACCATCCTTAGATATACCCTTACCATATATTATATCAAATTCAGCTTCCTTAAATGGAGGAGCTACTTTATTTTTAACAACCTTTACTTTTGTTCTATTACCATATATCTCATCACCTTTTTTCAAGGCTTCAATTTTTCTAACCTCTAATCTTATAGAAGCATAGAATTTAAGTGCACGTCCTCCAGTTGTTGTTTCTGGATTTCCGTACATAACACCAATTTTTTCTCTTAACTGATTAATAAATATTGCAGTTGCTTTTGATTTATTTATTGCTCCTGCTAGCTTTCTAAGTGCTTGAGACATAAGTCTTGCTTGAAGACCTATAAAAGAATCTCCCATTTCACCATCTATTTCTTGTTTAGGAACTAAAGCTGCAACAGAGTCAACAACTATAACATCTACTGCTCCACTTCTAACTAATGCTTCAGCTATTTCAAGAGCTTGCTCTCCTGTATCCGGTTGTGAAACAATTAGGTTTGCAATATCTACTCCTAAAGCCTTAGCATAAACTGGATCTAAAGCATGTTCAGCATCAATGAAGGCTGCTATGCCACCATCTTTTTGTGCTTCAGCTATTATATGTAATGCAACTGTAGTTTTACCTGAAGATTCAGGACCATATATTTCTACAATTCTACCTCTTGGAACTCCACCTATACCCATTGCCATATCCAATGTCAATGCACCTGTTGATATAGCCTCAACATTTAGCTTAGAGTTTTCGCCTAGCTTCATAATTGAACCTTTACCAAATTGCTTTTCAATATTTATAATGGCAGCTTCCAGAGCCTTTTCTTTTTCTGTATCTCTTTCAATTTCTTTTTCTTTTTCTTTTTTGTTTTTTATGCTTTCCATGCAATACTCCTTAATATAAATTTTTTAATTCGAACATTTGTTTCATTATATTCGATTTTTTAAAATTTGTCAAGTGAATTTCCAATAATTTTAATTAATTTTTTTTCGACAAATTTTGCATAGTTAAATTAAAATATTACATAGTTTTAATTACTCTTTTATTATAAATAATATAAGTTGCAGCTCAAACTCTAGTTAAAATTACTGTTAAAATAATTAATGGATTTATTAATACGCTCAAGA
>JBPOHM010000093.1:0-9185 GCA_052035585.1 Bacillota bacterium | reverse complement strand
GTATTTTAATTATATTAATCATAACACTAATATGTTGATTCTACAATTGTTGAGCTATTTTGATCTTTTGCTTTAACAATTTTGACAATTCTACTTGTTCCTAGTCTAGAACAACCTAATTTAATATAATCTATGGCATCCTCCAAGCTACTTATACCACCAGCAGCCTTTATCTTTACATCAGAAGAAATATTCTCGCTAAATAGCTTTACATCCTCTTTAGTTGCACCAGCCTTTGAAAAACCTGTTGAAGTTTTAATATAATCAGCCTTTGCTTCACTTACTATTTGGCACATTTTAATTTTTTCTTCATCAGTTAATAGGCAGGTTTCGATTATTACCTTTAATATCTTATCCCCACAGGTTTGTTTAATGAGCTTAATTTCATTTAATATCTCATCATACCTTTTATCCTTTAAGTCACCGATATTAATAACCATATCTATTTCATCTGCACCATTTTCTAATGCATCCTTAGTCTCAAACACCTTTACAGCTGTTGTACTGTAACCATTTGGGAAACCAATTACTGTGCATATCGCTAATCTATCACCTACATATTCCTTAGCTCTTTTAACAAAGCTAGCTGGTATACAAGCTGAAGCACATTTGAATTTAATAGCATCATCTAAAATTTCTTTTATTTCTTCCCATGTTGAAGGCTGTAAAAGAAGTGTATGATCTACACAAGATAATATTTTTTCCAATGTAATTTCTTTATTATCCATATTAAAATCCTTTCTTAAAATAATTTTAGTTTATAAAGGACAAGAGCAAATCTCTTGTCCTTATTATGTCTTTATTTACTACAAGCTATTGTAAGCTTAATACACTCATTTACGTCAAATTTGCTTACTATTTCATTTCCAGAGTGGATGTTTCTACTTGGTATTGAAATAACTCCACTTGGAACTCCCTCTCTTGCTGTGTGAACAGCTCCAGAATCAGTTCCACCAAAGTCTAGTATCTCATATTGATATTTAATATTATTTTCTTCAGCTACTTTAGTCATAAAGTTTTTAACTTCCTCTGAAACTATTATTGAATTATCTCTTAGCTTAATTGCAGCTCCATTACCAAGCTTAACAGCCATTTTTATTCCACTTAATGTATCTCCAGTTGCTGTAACATCAAGTGCTATACAAAGGTCAGGATTTATTGCATAGCCAGCCGTTTTAGCTCCTCTGCATCCAACCTCTTCTTGAACAGAGAATACAAAGTATAAATCATTATTAGTTTCTACTCCTGCTCTTAAGGCTTCAATTAGTATATAACAGCCAATTCTATCATCTAAAGCATTACACATTACACAGGTTTCATTTTCGTAATAATTAGTTTTTACTACACACATGTCACCTATTCTAACATGTTTTTCTGCTTCTTCCTTTGTTAATGCCATTATATCTATATATAAATCACTTAGCTTCATTTTGCCATAGTCATCTATTTTTTCTACACATATAACACCTTCTGTTCCATTGTTAAAAATAACTCTTTGGTCTAGAAGCTTATGAGGACTTAATCCACCTACATTGCTAAATCTTATAAAGCCCTTTTCATCTATATCGTTTATTAGCATGCCTATTTGGTCCATGTGAGCAGAGAACATTATTTTTTTGCCTGTTCCCTTTTTATGAGCTATTAAATTTCCAAGAGCATCAACTTTAATTTCATCAACTATATCCTTTATTTGTTCTTGAATGTATTCACGAATATTTTTCTCTCTACCTGATGGTGAGATTATATCTGAAAGTTCCTTCATTAATTTACTATTAAATTGCATAATTGCCTCCTAAATATTTTCAATAACTACTTTTACTAGTTTAACAAGATTTTCATAATCATTTTTACTTGCAACATTTATTGGTGAATGAATATATCTACAAGGAACAGATAAAGCTACTACTCTTGATCCTGCTTTTCTTGTATGAATTACACCTGCATCATTACCACCAGAGTTACCTTTTCTATATTGATAAGGTATATTGTGCTCCTTTGCTAAATCAACTACAAAGTTGACATCATCAATATTATATATAGTAGAAGAATCCATTAATGAAACAGCAGGTCCTTTACCTATAACTGTAACCTTGTCACTATCTTTAACCTCCGGCATATCTGCTGATACTGTTCCTTCTAACACAATAGCAAAATCTGGCTCTATTAAATCAGCAGCTACTCTTGCACCAATTAATCCGACCTCTTCCATTACAGTAAAGCAAGCATAGAAATCAATATCTAATTTCATTGCTAAAAGCTCTAACATTGCACTACAGCCTACTCTATCATCAAGTGCCTTAGCCTTCATTAAATTATCACCAAATTCTATAAAGTCACTCTTAAATGTTACATAATCTCCAATGCTTACCTTTGCTTCTGTTGATTCCTTAGAGTTACTTCCAATATCTATGTATAAGCTTTTTACAGGTATTGATGCTCCTCTTTCTTCCTCACTCATAAGATGGATAGCTTTTGAACCTATTACTCCTGGTATCTTATTCTCACCAACCTCAACTAGCTTTGAATTTAATACTCTGTTATCTATACCACCAACTGTTTTAAATTTGATAAAGCCTCCATCATCAATTGCTGAAACCATCAACCCTACTTCATCCATATGAGCAGCTAGCATTATTTTCTTAGTGTTTTTACTTCCCTTGTTATGTGCTATAACATTACCAAGTTTATCTATTTTATACTCACAACCAATTTCTTCAAGCTTTTTCTTTATGTAATTTCTTACTTCAAACTCGCATCCTGATACTCCGGATAATAAAGTGAGATCCTTTAAAAACATGTTAAGTCCTCCCAATCAGAATTGTCAATTTCATTAATAAATCTAGCTACTAATGATCCTATACTCTCTATATCCTTCATACTTACTACTTCAACAGAAGTATGCATATATCTTAGAGGTATAGATATAAGTACACACGGTACTCCAGTTTGTGAAAATTGTATAGCTGTAGCATCTGTACCACTATGCTCTGGAGCTACTTCTAGCTGTGTATCATAATTATATTGCTTAGCTACCTCTCTAAGCTTTTTAGTTAATCTTGGATTGAAATTAGCACCTAAGCAAATTCCACCACCTTTGCCCATCTTGAAGGTATCAGCTGATGAAAGCTCTGGGGTATGTCCAAATCCAACATCCAATATAATTGCTATATCAGGATTAATTTTATAGCTTGCACTTGCTGCTCCTCTTAATCCAACTTCCTCTTGAGTTGTAGCAGTAAAATACACATTGCTCTTATGACTTATTTTCTGAAGCTCCTTAGCTGCTTCATACATTACTGCAACTCCTGCTCTATTATCAAGAGCTTTACAAGTAACCATGTTATTTTCTAATGACATTGCTTCCCTATATATAGTCACTATATCTCCAATAGTCACTAGCTTTTCTGCTTTTTCTTTCGACATTCCAATATCTATAAATAAATCTTCAATCTTTACAGCCTTTTTCATTTCTGCAGGACTTGTAACATGAGGTGGTTTTATTCCGATAACCCCTCTAAGCTTTTCTTTTCCATAAACTACAACATCTTGTGCTATTAGAGATGCAGGATTTATACCACCGATAGCTCTAAATCTTAGAAATCCATCATCAAGAATGTTAGTAACCATCAAGCCAATCTCATCGATATGAGCTGCTAACATTATTTTTTTGTCATTAACACCATTTTTGACAAAAATGTAACTGCCTAGCTTGTCCTTTTCAAAGCTATCAGTAAACTCAGAAAAATGCTTCTCCAATACTTGTCCATTTACATGCTCATGCCCTGATACAAAAGCATTATTGCATAGCTCAAACAAGAAATCCTTTGTCTTTGACATAGTTAATCCTCCATAATTTAAAAATATTGCTTTGGAATTAAAGAAAAACCAAAGCAATATATTATTTTAAATATTAATTATTTCTTAATAAATCTTCTAAACCTTTTACTTGTTCACCAATTGTAAACTCTTGCTCATTTGCATCATGTGTTGAGTAAGATGCTTTGTCATTAGAAAATTCATCATCATTTCTATCTTCTAATATAAATGAAAGATCTAATTTCTTACCTTTTCTATCTATATTAGTTATTTTTGCATCTTTAACTTCACCAACCTTAACAACCTTAGCTGGTGTTGATACCTTCTCAACTGATACCTTTGAAATTGGAATAAATACATCGATATCTTCCTTAGCTTCTACATGAACACCTTCTAAAGATATTCTAGTTACCTTAACAGGAATAATATCTCCTACATTTAAATCTTTAACAAATATATCAAAAGGATGCTCTGATAACTGCTTCATTCCTAAGCTTACTTTTTTATCTTTTTTGCTAATGTTTAATATCTTAGCTGTAACCTCATCACCTACGTTAACTACATCAGTAACCTTTTCAGTTCTCAACCATGCAAGGTCCTTTATGTGTAATAAGCAATCTATATCATCGATAGTAACAAATGCACCAAAATCAGCTATTCTACTAACCTTACCTGTAACTATGTCTCCTACCTTATGCTCATCACAGAATATAGCCCATGGACTCTTTATTGTAGCCTTGTAGCTTAATGATAATTTTTTCTTTTCAATATCAACGCTTCTAACCTTAACCTTTATTTTATCGCCAACCTTTAATACTTCTGATGGATGTTTAATTCTATTCCATGATATTTCGTTGATATGAAGTAAACCATCAATTCCGTTAATATCTACAAATGCACCGTAATCTTGTAAATTCTTAACTGTACCTTCATAGATTTCGCCTTCTTTAATAGTTTCCCATGCTTGATTTTCTTTTGCTTCTTTTTCAGCTTTTTCTATATCTCTAGCAGTTAAAACAAGCTGTCTTCTTCCCTTTTTATTTACAGTATCTAAAACCTGAACCTTAAGTGTCTTACCTACATATTCTGAAGGATCAACATTTCTGTTAACTGATATTTGATACTTAGGAATAAAGCCCTTTATACCATTTACCTTTCCTGATAATCCGAATTCTGACGCTTCTGTTACTTTTATTTCTAATACTGCTTTATTCTCTTTTTGAGCTTCGAAAGTTTCCCATATTTTAGATTCTTCAATTGGCTTTCTTGTTAAAACAACATTACCATCTTGATCACCTAACTTAAGAACCTGAGCTTCTATTATGTCTCCTTCATTTACTACTTTAGTTAAATCTTCAACAAAATCATAACTGTATTCATCCCTGGTTAAAATTCCATCAGATTTATAGTTTAAATTTACAGATATGGCTTCAGGTGATACTGAAATTACCTCTCCCTTGATAATTTCACCTGCTCTAATTCTTAGAACACCATAATCTTCCATTAATTCATTCATTGTTTTCTGATTCTCTGACATTTCGTATAACCTCCTCGATAACCCAATCAGGAGTGGAGGCTCCTGCAGTTATCCCTATCCTTGAATTTTTATCAATATATTTATAAGGTATTTCCTTATAATTTTCAATTAAAAATGTTTTATCACATTTCTCTTTGCACATTTCATACAGCTTTTTAGTATTTGAGCTGTTCTTTCCACCTATGACAAGCATTATATCACAGTTTGAAGCTACTTCATAGCAAGACATTTGCCTTTTTAGAGTAGCATCACAAATAGTATTGTTAATCACTATATTAGTATAATCGTTTTTTTCCAAAAATTCAACTATTTCTTTTAAAATATTAAAATTAAATGTAGTTTGACATACTAAGCAATACTTTTTCTCTTTATCAATAGTAATTTGTTTAAGCTTTTCAAGACTATCCACAATATAGTATTTTCCATCTATCCAGCCAACTATACCTTTTATTTCCGGATGAGTTTCATCACCAATAACTATAATTTCATAGCCCTGTGAGCTATATTTACTAACAATTTTATGAATGCTTTTAACCTTTGGACAGGTTGCATCTATATATTCAAGCTTATGCTCTTCTAAAAAATCAATAATTTTTTTAGGCACACCATGTGAACGAATAAGTATCTTACCATCTGAGGCCTCTAAAAGATTTATACTGTCTTTGTCATCAATAACACATAAACCCTTATCTGCTAAGTAATCTACAACATCTTTGTTATGAATTATGTCTCCATAGCTATATATTTTTCCATGCTCATCAAGTGATTTTATAGCCCTATCAACAGCATTTTTTACTCCAAAGCAAAAACCCATGTGTTCTGCTTTAATAATTTCCATTTTAATTTTATTCCTTTCTTTTAGTACCAGTATATATTCTAGCAAAAATATATAAATTATATACTAGTTTAATTCATTCTCTAATGAATAAATATCCTTTAATATTTGCTTACCAATTTGAGTATGCATCTCAGAGCTTATTCTACCTTCAATTCCTTCAAAGTAATTTGTTGCTTCACCAAAAACAACTTCAACCTTACTAAAAAGCTTGTATTTAGATCTTATAAAAACAGGAATAATTAAAGAGTTTGACATATTTGCTATCATTGAAATGCCAGCCTTTGCATTATTTTCGTCATAACCATTTTTTACTCTTGTTCCTTCAGGGAATATACCAAGTACTTTTTCCTCTTTTAATAAATTTATTGCATACTTCATAGATGATACATTGACACCTGATCTATCTACAGGAAAAACTAAAAACCATTTCATTATTGTTCTAACTACTGGAATTTCAAATAATTCCTTTTTAGCCATAAAGCTAATTTTCCTTTTTGTAAAGCAAGCCAATATTACTGGGTCAAAAATCGATATATGATTAGCGCAAATTATACATCTTCCTTCAGTCTTGTTGAAATTTTCCACATTAGTAATCTTAACTCTAAAGATTACTAACAATATAAGCTTTGCAATGGAAGCTGCTATTGTATAAAACATGATTGTCCACCTTGTATTAACTTAATATAATACCTTCCTTATTTTATTAAATCTGGTCTAAGCCTTTGTGCATCCTTCAAATATACATGCTTTGCTTTAAAATCCATATCTTCTTTATTAATTGTTACCATTACTCTAATGCACATTTCCAAGCTATCTTCAACATACATTTCTTGTACACACATTAAGCTACAATTAACGAAGCCTAACTCTCTTGCAAATTTAGCAGGATAAGCCTTTGTTATATCTTTAGTGCATGTAAATATTAAGCTTACGCAATCATCTATAGATATATTATTTTCATTTAATATTTGCTTTAACATATCAATAGTATTTATTCTTATATTTTCAATAGTATTCTCTTCTATTGTAATTGCTCCACGTATGCTATACTGTCTAATTTTACTCACAATCCTCTCGTTAAAGTGTTACCAATATTTTCATGCATTTCAATTACATCCAAGTAATATTATAATATATTACAAAAAATTAAACAAGAAAAAAATACCTTATAACAATATAATTTTATTTAATTATAAATTATTATAAGGATATTTTAACAAATAATTAATTTTATTTGTAATGTATTTTAAAATTTGTAACAAATTCATCAATTTTATTTTCAATCATCTTATTTATTTCATTATTTTTATAGTCATAAGATAATTTTGATAGTTCAACCAATTAAAGACTGGCGCACACCAAGTCCATGTATTTGTATACATTATTTAAGTTGCTTCATTTACTATATAATTAGCTAAATCAAATAAAGTTATAAAAATTATACAATATATTTTATTATTTTTGTTAAGCAATACATGAAATGCAAAAAAAGACATGAAAAATAAGCTCTATATCTATTGAAAGAAAAGAGCTTTATAATAAATAAATTTTCTATTTATTAGCTAAATAATTATTAATTAAATTTACTTTGTCAGTTCTATTCATTAATTTATAGTATATTAACCAATCCTCTATTGATTGTAATGGAACTTTTATATCTTGAATATTTATAAATTCCTTTATATCCTTATTTTCTAGTGGAAAATAATACTCAAAATTATTATTTACAATAATAAAGCCAGCCATTACATCAAAGTCTACCCCTTCAATAATAAACTCCATAAACTCCTTTGTTTTATATTGAACATTGGAATCCCTAGGTTTTAAACTACCAAAAGTTAAAAAAATACTTTTAGCTTTCTCAACATCATCTTCAGCAATCATAATATCAATATCATTAAAGCTATCAGTAATTTTTTTTAAGTATAATAATAATGATGCACCAATTGCCCATGTAATGTTATTAGCATTTAATTCTTTAGCAACTTTCAATAGAACACTTAACTTCTTTTCTATTGCTGTCAAATAAATCACTCCAATAGCTTATTTTTTATTAATTATACTTATTAGTTTATCTACAACCTCATCAATTGAGCTTTCAGATGTGTCTAACACGATTGCATCATCTGCTATTCTAAGTGGTGAAATTTCTCTTGTTGTATCACTGTGGTCTCTTTTATTAATATCTTCTAAAATCTCTTCATATATTACATTTTCACCCTTTTGCTTGAGCTCCTCATATCTTCTTTTTGCTCTTGTTTCTGCACTTGCAGTTATAAAAAACTTAAATTCTGCATTTGGAAAAACAACTGTTGTTATATCCCTTCCCTCTAGTACAACACTCTTAGTGCTTGCAATTTTTCTTTGAAGCTCTACCATTTTAGCTCTAACTGCCTGTATTTTTGATATATTCGAAGAAAGCTTAGAAATTTGCTCGTTTCTTATGTATGCTTCAACATTTTCACCATCCAAATAAACACTTCCATCAATATAATCAATATCAGTATCCTCTAATACCTTATCAATATTTTCTTGATTTATTTCTAATTTATTTTTATGGAATTTATATGCAAAGGCTCTATACATAGCTCCTGTATCTATACGTTCAATGTTAAGTCTTTTACTTAGTTGCTTTGCAACTGTACTTTTTCCTGCTCCTGAAGGTCCATCTATTGCTATTATCATAATACTCTCCTGCTTATATAATTTAACTAAAACTATTTTAACAAAATTAAATTATTTTATCAATAAAAAGAGTTAAAAGTTCTACTTTTAACTCCTCTATTTATAATGAACTGTGAAATTCTTTATAAAATCATCAATTTTCTCTTCAATAAATCTATTGATTACTTCATCATTGCTATCGAATTTTTCCAATGAAGATTCCAATACGTTATTATCTATTTTATCCTTTTTTTCTTCTTCACTAAGAAGCTTATCAGCTATATCAAAAATAGATTTCTTAACAAATTTCTTTATTACATCATCATAATC
>JBPOHM010000382.1:0-2235 GCA_052035585.1 Bacillota bacterium | reverse complement strand
GTAAATTATTTAAAAGCTCTTATAATAAATATACAAACAAGCCATATGGCTATGAAATTGTTGTTCCTAAAAGTCTTGTTTTAAACGAGGATATAATAAGTGTAAAAACTAGATTTGAATCAAAGGATTTTATTTTAGAAGTTTTTTATGATGATTTTAACAATACATTTAGCAATAAAAAATCCTATGACGACTATGGAAATAGAGGAATAAAAAGTAATCCTGAATTTAAGGTTACTAAGGAATATTATCATAAGTTTAAAAGTGAATGGGGCTTTATTACAATATATGAAAGAAGAAAATTAGAAGGCATTGAAAATGATAAAAATTATTATGTCACAGTTTCATTTTCAAGAAATAACAAAGAAGTTGTCACTGTTCTTATGAAATCAACTAATCCTATATATATTGAATATATGATGCCAGATTTTAAATTTATAGAAAAAAGTGGTGAACAAAAGAAAGATAAGATATTTGAACCAGTTGAAAAGAATTTTGATGAGCAGACTAGGTTATTTTATGAGAATTATTTAATGAAGGATGCTAAGCAAAGATTTGGAATCTTTGAGACCTCATATCCGTTTTATGTTGATAAGATGAACAGCCTTGAGAATATGTTTGACTATAATTTTCCTGTGGCTTTAACATATAAGTCTTTTGTTCATCCCTTTGATGTTAAGCCTATGATTACAGCAAAAAATATGGGGAAGGTTATAGAATATACATTATATACAACTGATACAATAAATGGTGTTTCAAAGGATATAACACTTGATATTTTAGAAGGAAAATATGATGATTATTTAGATAAGATGGCCCAAGCTCTTAACGAGCTCGATTATCCAATGCTATTAAGAATAAATAACGAGATGAATGGAGATTGGGTTTTATATTCTGCGTATTACGTTGGAAAGGATACTGATTTATATATAGATTGTTGGAGATATATTTATAATAGATTTAAAGAGAATGGTGTTGATAATTTAATATATGTATGGAATCCTAATGGGGGTTCATATCCTAATTATGCATATAACAGTTACTTAAATTATTATCCTGGAAATGAGTATGTGGATGTTGTAGGATTAACAGCATATAATACAGGCACTTATTATAAGGGAGAGACTTGGAAGAGCTTCAGTGAAGCCTATGATTCATTTTATTATGATTATATATCAAGATTTACACATCCAATGATGATTACAGAGTTTAGCTGTGCCTCAATGGGTGGTTCAAAGAGTGACTGGTTTGATGATATGTTTAAGAAGATTACTGGCTATGATAGAATCAAGATTGCTGTTTTATGGAATGGGCAGGATTATGACATGACAAAACCAGTATTAACTGTATCTAGAAATTACAGAATAGACATGGAAGAGGACGTAATTGAAGTAATAAGAAGAGGCTTGCAAAGTTTCAAATAGCTATGTTATAATAATCGTAGATTTACAAGCTAAAACTATGTTTTTTAGGAGGCATCATGTTATTTTCTAGTTCAATTTTTATATTTGCTTTTCTTCCCTTTGTAATATTTGTAAATTTTATTTTACTAAAGAATATAAAAGCAAAAAATATATTTCTAGTAATAGTAAGCTTACTGTTTTATGCGTGGGGAGAACCTAAATTTGTTTTTATAATGATTTTATCAATAATATTAAATTGGATATATGGTATTTTAATTGATAAGTATAGAGATGAAAAGATAAAAGCAAGAATTGTAATGCTCTTGATGGTTTTATTTAATTTAACTATAATTTTTATATTTAAGTATTTAATGTTTGCTATTAGCAATTTTAATAGATTTATCGGTACTAATTTTCCGGTTCCAAATATAGCGTTGCCAATTGGAATTTCATTTTTTACTTTTCAGGCAATGTCATACGTAATAGATGTTTATAGAAAAAACGGAGATGTTCAAAAAAATCCACTTAATGTTGCACTATATATATCATTTTTTCCGCAGCTTATAGCTGGTCCTATAGTAAGATATCAGACAATAGCTGAGCAAATTAATTATAGAGAAGAAAATTGGAGTTATTTTACAACAGGGGTTAAAAGATTTATAGTTGGTATGGCTAAAAAAGTTTTGCTTGCAAATACCTTCGCTGTTTTAGCTGATAAAGCTTTTAATTCTAATATTAGTAACTTATCTGTTGTTATGGCTTGGCTAGGTATAATTTCTTATGCCTTCCAAATTTATTATGACTTTTCAGGATATTCAGATATGGGTATAGG
>JBPOHM010000201.1:0-6144 GCA_052035585.1 Bacillota bacterium | reverse complement strand
CTGCCTTAATTGCTTCAAGCTCATTAATATTAATCACTTCCTTAGATGAACATTTTATACAATTTAAAATAAAAATTCTTGACTTGTATTGCTAAGTTATTTCATATTTAGATTACTTAAAAATAATGTTATTGTCAAATTATATTTGTTTTAAATTTATATATATATTTGTTTTGTTGAAAATATTAAAAAATTTAACTAGATATAAAAATATTGTTAAGTTTTGTAAAAAATATTGTTCAATTTTGTAAAATATTGTATAATTATTAATATAAGCAATAATTTATTATATTGGACAATTTTAGTAATATAAACAACAGAATATTTATGATAATAGAGGATGTGAATAATTTAACAAATTAGGAGGTTAAATGAAAAAGTTTAAATTAGGTAGTATTAAATTAAAGTTAATTCTCTTTTTTTCTATTTTAATTTTGTTATCTTCAGCTACTATAGGTTTGATTTCTATGAACCAGTCTGAACAAACATTAAAAGAAGAAGCTGAGAAATCTCTAGTATTATTAGCGAATGATGCTGCAAAACTATCTAAGAGTAGAGTGGAGGTTGAAGCAGAGGTATTAAAAATTATTGCTTCTACACCAGGGATTGATACTATGGATTGGGAAGTTCAAAAACCAATATTAGAAAAACAGCTTAAAAGCTCTAATTTTTTAGATATTGCTGTAGTTACTCCAGATGGAAATGCTAGTTATACTGATGGTTCGACAAGTCGGCTTGGAGATAGAGCGTATGTAAAAAAGGCTTTTAATGGAGAAACTAATGTATCAGATCTTATTTTAAGTAGAGTTACAAATTCAGTCGTATTGATGTATGCAACTCCAATTGAAAAAAACGGAAGAGTTGTTGGTGTATTAATTGGGCGAAGAGATGGAAATACACTAAGTATGGTTGCAGATGATGTTGGATTTGGAGAAAATGGCTATGGCTATATGATTAATATTAATGGAGTAATAGTTGGACATCCTAACAGACAAATGGTTATGGAACAGTTTAACCCTATAGAGGCTGCTAAAAGTGATGAAAGTGTAAAATCACTTGCGACTTTAATTGAAAAAATAATTAAAGATAAAAAAGGTGTAAGTAGTTATAATTATAATGGAAAATCTTTATATGCAGGATTCTCTCCAGTTGAAGGAACTGATTGGATATTTATTATAACTGCTGATGAAAATGAAGTTCTTGCTTCAATACCAAGAATGCAAAGAATTATTTTTAATTTTCTTTATATTGCGTTGGCTGTTGGTGTGATAATGGTTTATATTTTAGGTACTTATATTACATCACCTATTATTAAGTCAATACAATATTCTAAAAAAATAGCAGATTTGAATTTGAGTGAAGATATACCTAGAAGATACAAAAAACGAAAAGATGAGATAGGTGATCTTTCTAATGCTTTACAGATTATAATTGATAGTCTTAGAGACATTATCACTAAAATTGCAAATACATCCTCACAGGTTTTAAGAGCATCACAAGAAATATCTAATGCTTCTCAACAATCTGCATCAGCTGCTATGCAAATGTCAACTACTATAGAAGAAATTGCAAAAGGTGCATCAGATCAAGCAAATAGCACTCAACAGGGTTCAATAAATGCAAATGAGCTCGGAGCTGTAATAGAAGAAGATTTAAAGAATATGAATAATCTCAACTCTCAAACTAACAAAGTAATTGGAGTAGTAAAAGAGGGCTTAAATGAAATTAATACTCTTTATGAAATAACTGAGGAAAGTAATCAAGCAAATAGAGAGATAAATGATGTCATAATTCAGACAAATAAAAGCGCATTGAAAATTGGAGAAGCAAGTAGTGTAATATCATCAATTGCACAACAGACTAATTTGCTTGCACTTAATGCTTCAATAGAAGCAGCTCGAGCAGGAAATGCTGGAAAGGGCTTTGGAGTAGTTGCTGAGGAAATTAAAAATCTAGCCTTACAGTCAGCTAAATCAACAAAGGAAATAGATGAAATTGTTAGTGAGCTTCAAGTAAATTCAGAAAATGCTGTTAAAACTATGGAGCGCTTATCTTCAATAATAAATGAGCAAACTAAAAGTGTTATTAATAGCAAGGATAGATATCAATTAATTGCAAATTCTATGAATGAAACTGAGCTTATTGTAAATCATATGAATATTTCTAGTGAAAAAATGGATTCTATGAAGGAACAGATTTTAGTAAATATGGAAAGCTTGTCAGCAATTGCAGAAGAAAATGCAGCTGCAACAGAGCAAGCATCAGCTTCAATAGAGCAACAAGCAGCTACATCAGAACAAATATCTGCAACTAGTAAAAATCTTACAGAAATTGCGAAGGATATGCAGGAGTTGATATTGAAATTTAAAATTTAATATACATAGTAAAAAAGTACCCACTGGCTTATAAAGTGATCCTCAAAGATATACTTTAGTCAGTGGGTTTTGTTAATTAGAACTAGACTTTTTTTTATAATTATTATAATAATGATATGCTAGTTTATTTGCTGCATCTTTACCAGTATATAAAGCTCCTTGCATCCATGCATGCTTAGGTGATATGTGTTCACCTGCAAAATAAACTCTTTTATTAAATTCAGGTTGTTGCATCTCATATGAGAATAATCTCTTCTGACCTGGCAATTCTTGAGCAAAAGCTCCTCTGCTATTTGGTTCATTATTCCAAACAACAGTTTTATGGTCTTCTACAATTGAATCTAAGAATCCTCTTGGCAAGCCATGAACATCTTCAACACTAGCCTTTACAAAATCAAATATCATATTCTTATCTAAATTACCAACTCTAGTTGCATTCAAATTATAGTTATATGAGGCCACCAAAACTCCAGGTCTATCTGATATACAAAATGTTATATTTGGACATAGATAATCCTTTGGATAGAATATAGATTGAATTGGTATGTCTGTCTGTGAAAACCCTCCAAGAATTCGTCCATAATAAGCATTTTCTTCCCAGAAACGATTATTACATAAGAAAAGAGTTTTTTGTGAGTCAACATAATTAAGTTCTGTTATAGCTTGCATTTTAAGGTTGCTAAAATATGGTGATATTTTAATGTCTCTTAGTGCTGAATATGGAACTGCACATACAACAAAATCAAATGCATCTGTATATATTTCAGATTTATTTACATCATAATATTCAAGAATTACATAGTTTTCACATTGTGTAAGTATCATTCCTATAACTGTACAGCCAGCTTTATATGTAACCTTTCCTAACTGGGATGCTGGTATGTCTTTATATTGTGTTGGGTTTTCAGATAAGAATGATTTTATAAATGCATATGGTAAATTAGCAATTCCATTTTCTATTGAATAAATGTTTCGATAATCGAGAGTATATTCCTCTTGCATAACTTCATTATAGCTTAAATTTATTAAAGCTCCTACTCCTGAATCTACTCTTGATATTAAGCTTATGGCACCTTGACTTAATCCTAAATTTTCTAAGGTTTGACGAACAGAATATTCAATAAACGGTAAATATTCTGGTGAATAAGAAGGTAATATTTGAATAAGCTCTGATCTTATTTTTGGTGGAAGATTTTTCAATTGGTCTAAAAATGCATAGTTATTAAGATCCTGCCATGATGTTTTTCTTTCTATTGGAGTTAAAGGGAATAAAGGATAGAGTATCTCTTCAATGGAATCTGTTGTTCTTAAACAAGTATTGTTTACAAAAATAAAATTATTACGATTTAGTACAGATAAAGGATATGTATTGAGTTCAAATAAATTTATATAGTACCAGGTTGTTTCATGACTTACTGGAATTCTATGTGCACCAAATTCACCATAATATCTGCAATCCTTATCGAAATAGTAGGTATAAACCCTTCCTCCAATTCTGTCATTATTAGAATCTAAAATTGTAATATTAGCTCCAAGCTTACGAAGCTCAAATGCAGCAGCTAAACCTGCTAATCCTCCTCCAATAATGCCTATTTTAACTCCTTGTAGATTACCTATAGGAGCAAAATTAGTAATATCAGGAGGAGGACTTAAAAATTTTATGATATATTCATAATCTTCAGATCTTCCTTGTTGCTCTAAAGATTCTCTCAACATTTCATGTCGTTGCTCATTTGTTGGGTTTGCTAATTGATTTAATGGAGCATTCATTAGTCATACCTCCAAACATTGTTATAATAATTATATTCATAGTATTTTTTAATTATAACAATATTTGAATTTAGATATTAATTCAAATGATGCAAAGAAAATACTTATGCTGGAGTTTTATTGCGTTTGCTACCCAATTCTACAAGCTTTAAATAGTGGGGGATATCTTCTATTGAAGGTCGTATTTTAAACTGTGCATTACAACATCCACAATGCCATTTTTCTTCATTTTCAAATATATATCCAACACCATATTTGCAGGTTTTATTTATTCTATTCTGACAACCTATATCAGTTTGTCTAAATATTTCTTTTATTCTATCTGGACATTCCTTTAAATATTCTAAACATTTTTCAGCATTTCTTATACGAAGCTCTAATATTAATTCTCCTTCAAATAGAGTGAGTGAAAAATCATATGCTGATTTTGATTTTGTTTCATAATATCTCATGCTAGGTCCTTCATTACTGTCACCCTTTCCAATATAATAACCTTTTTCGATAAGAAGCTTGTCTAATGCATAGGCAAAATCACGATTAGCCTGATTATGTAGCTTATCTGTCACATATTCTATACCTTGTGCTAAGCTACAATGGTTTAAATCTTCTTTTAGTATTTTATAGTTCCAGCTTATAAAACCATTAGAGAAGGCTACAGCATTAGAGAAATGATTTTTAATGTTCTTTAATTGAGTGTCCATAACCTTTTTAGCTACTAAAGATAAAACATTTAAGATATTACGGTTGTCTGGATAATTAATTTCAAAACTCATTGTATTTGGTGTTAACTTATAGTCCTTTAAATTAGAAAATATTAATCCATAATCACTTAAGGCTTTTAATAAATAGTTAGTTTTATTAATTTTATTTATAGATCTAAATTTCTTGGCATCCACAATGAACATATTATTAATGAATTCACCACTGTAAAATAAGTATAGTAATAAATAAAATATGTCCCATGGTTTTGACCTTGCTTCTCGTGCTTCCTTTGAAAAATAATCATATTCATTTTTCTTGTACAACTCAAATCCAAAATTATCAGGATTTAATGCTATATCAGTATATATTTGATAAAAGATGTCATGAACCTGTCTAAAGGCATCTTCAAAATCTGTGAAATCTAAATCCTTTAAAAAATCTTGATGAATTTCGAATTCTTCTGGTACATCTACCAGCTCATTTCTTCTAATAATAGCCCATTTGCTAATTAAATACTCATTATTCATAATGAATCACCTTTTAATTAAGAAGCTCTAATAATTTTTTAGTTGTATTAGAATTTCTTATAGTTACATAATCATAAACAGATTTACCTACAATTTTTGCCCATCTGGTTTTAGAAAATGTTTTTATAGGAGCAGTCCAAAAAATCACATTTCCATAATAAGCAATTTGCTCATATTCAGGCTTAGCCATACCAACCTGTTCAATTACTTTCTCAACAGTATGTGGAGGTATAACAAAAATTGCATTATTTTTTGATTCAGGATCCTTATCCCACCATTCTGGAGCATTTTCTAAGGCAGAAGCTAAATCCTTTGCAGATACAACTGTTATAATTATATTTAAATTAAATCTATCTGCTATTATTGCTTCACAATCCCTTTTAATAACTGCTTCATCTTTATCTGATGTAGAGAAAATAATATTTCCACTATTAATGTAGGTAACAACGTCCTTATACCCGAAATCTTCAAAAGCTTTTTTTAATTCAGGCATTGATATTTTATTTTTACCACCAACATTTATACCACGCAATAATGCAACATATTTTTGCATAAATTTTCCTCCTTAATACTTTTTGTGATATTTTACCATATCAAAATAATTACCACAAGTATCAAGTAATGAAAAATTTTTCACATTATTGAATTAATTTCGATGTACAGAAATAAGTAAAGAGAAGACAGCAAAGACATGGGTAAAATTAAAACGACAGGAAAACAAAAACATAACGTTGTAAAATCAACACTAAATTCATTGCACGAACAATAAT
>JBPOHM010000098.1:0-15140 GCA_052035585.1 Bacillota bacterium | reverse complement strand
TGCTTTCTATAACATGCATTTCACTAATTGATAAATCTGAGTACTCACCACTGCATACACAATCCTCTTCAATTTTTAAAACATTGTTAAATAAACTTACTAAAATTTTATTTATAGACTTATGATTGCCCATCCTATTCCCCTTTAATATTCAAATATTTTGATAATCAAATTATATTATAATCAAAGTTATTTGTCAAGATTAATAATTAAAATTCTTCATTTTTTTACAATTTGTCCTATTAAATAAATAATGTAAGACATAAAAAACCAATAAAAAATCATATAATTCTTTATTGGCTTTAACTATTTTCATTTTATAAATTTCTATTTATTTTATCCTTTAACCAACTCAATATATCATTTATAACCATATCCTTTTCAGGCTCATTTAATATTTCATGATATAGATTATCATATAGCTTTATTTGCTTATCAGTAGATGAAATATTATTATAGAAGTATTCAGAAGCCTGACATTTAACTAGCTTATCCTCTTTACCATGTAAAATTAAACAAGGATAGCTGTATTCCTTCATATTATTCTTCAACTGAGTCATACCCTCAATAATAAATTGGTTAAAAAATCTTGCTGTTGCTTTATTATGTACTAGAGGATCATTTCTGTATTTTTCAACAACTTCATTATCTCTAGAAACAAGTGCAGAAAGATCATTTTTTATTCTCATTTTAGGGAAGGTAGCATTTAATATATTTATTACAAGCTTAAGAAATGCATTTGATTGAGGAGGTTCATCTGTTGCTGCTCCAGAAAGAATTTGTCCATCTAATTTATCCTTATACTTCTCACCATACAATACTGTTATAAAGCCACCCATACTATGTCCAAACATAAATATTGGAAGCTCAGGATACTCTTCCTTTGCTCTTTGAATTATCAAATTAGCATCATTAACATAATCATTATAGCTATCTACATGTAGCATTAATCCACCGCTACGGCCATGTCCACGATTATCAAATCTGTAGCATGCAATTTGGTTTTCATTTAGATTTTCAACAAAATAATCATATCGTCCTAAATGCTCTGCAAATCCATGAACTATAACTACTACAGCTACAGGATTATCTGGTATATCCTTTTTACAAAATAAGTCAATGCCATCTGAAGTCTTAACAATAAGTTCCTCTTTTCTCATATTAAATAAATCCTTTCATTAAAAATTTATTTTTTCCATCCACTTATTTATCTCTTCAGCAGTTTTCTCTGCTGATATTTCTGCTTTGAATTTTGCAGCATATTCATATTCATTTGCCTTATTCATATACATTGGATCATAGTAGTTTATCATAAGCTCCTTAGCTACCTCTTCAAAGTTCGCCTGCTTCAGCATCTCTAAAAGATAATTTACCTTTTCATTTGATAGATATTTTTTAAGTGCTTCCAAGGCCTTTGCTGATTCTTCTATCCAATTTTCATTTAATACATAGTCCTTCTTAAGACTTTTAGCTCTATAATCTAAATCTGCATCTATAAATATATGCAAGCCTGTTTTCATACTAGAAAAAATATATTCTGGTACTACGACCTTACCTATCTTCTTACTTTCAGCCTCAATAAAAACATAGCTTGGTGTTGTAATATTTTTTAGCTGCTCATAAATATTTGACTCAAAGGTTTTTTGAGAATTGCACTCACCAATTCCTATGCTTCCTAACAAAGAACCTCTATGATTTGCAGCTGCCTCTAAGTCTAAAACATTATGTCCCATTTTTCTAAGCTCTGATAATATATCTGTCTTTCCAACTCCGGTATTTCCATGCACTACAATATATTTTATATTTTCATTAATTATTGGTAATGTATCTGCAATATATTTTCTATAGCCCTTGTATCCATCTATTAGCTTAAATAGATTTATTCCAATTGAGCTAAATATCGAAGCAAATGCTGTACTTCTATATCCACCTCTAGCACAGTAAACAACTATATAGGGCTCTACCTTTTTTAATTCCATAACCTCATCGAAAATTTTTAATAGCTTAGAGGAAACAAACTCAACACCAAGTCGTCTTGCTTCATTTTTACTAAGCTGCTTATATGCAGTTCCAACAATCTTTCTTTCATAATCATCTAAAATAGGTATATTTATGGCATTTGGAATTGCACCGTCTTTAAACTCCTCTGGGCTTCTAACATCTATAAAAATACATTTATTTTTTATGTCACTATAATTTACTTCATTAAGCATAATTGTATTTATTCCTTTTTATTAATTTATTATCATGAATTATACACCAATCAAATAAGCAAGTAAACAAAATTTTAATATTAAGACTACCTATATATAATACAGGTAGTCTCTATCCTTATTTATAATTTTACTTATTATCAAACGATCCATAAAACACTGTATGTGATATGTCAAAGCGTTCATTGTGAAGTCTGCTTGGTTTAGCATCATCACTTGGATATCCCATAACTAGTATTGCTACAGGAACAATATGCTCAGGAATATTAAAAGCATTTATAACTAATGCTGGATCAAAATGAGCTATCCATGTAGATCCAATTCCAAGCTCTTCTGCTTGCATCATCATATGTGTTGTAACAATACTTGCATCTACTTCTCCCTCGTCCTTACCATCAAAGCTTCTCTTCCAGCTTTCATTTTTGTCATAGCAAATTATCATTGCTAAGGTTTGATTAAAATGATGAGGTATGTTTTGACCTAATTTATTTAATCCCTCTTCATCGTTAAGAACTATTATTCTTTGTGGCTGATTATTATGAGCTGTTGGTGCTATCCTTCCAGCCTCAAGTATCAAGTCTAACTTTTCTTTTTCTACCTTTTTATCACTAAATTTTCTAACAGAATATCTTTTTTTTGCTAATTCTAAAAAACTCATTTTTATTTCCTTTCCTTTATATATAATATTTTATTTTATACCTAAAGCTTCTTTAGCTAATTTATCAGCTAAATCATTATATTTATCTCCAGAGTGTCCTTTTACCTTTATAAACTGAATTTTCACTCTTTCAGATGCAAAATTATAGAAAGCCTTATATGCTTTTGTCCCTGTTTTTTTCGTTTGCCATTCTCCAGTGCACCATTTTGCAACACCTTCATAGTCATGGTATATTGTTATGCTTTTTATACCTTCTTCTAAACAAAACTGCATTGCTTTTTCTGCGCCTTTTATTTCACCTGCAACATTACGCATTTCTGCGAGCTCAGCATCATTAAAGCTTTCTGAAAAATGCTGTTCATTTCCATTATGAAAGATAACAACTCCACAAGAGAATCTCCTTGTTTTTAGGTCATAGCTACCATCGACATATGCAACAGCTTCAGTCTCATTAATTTTCTCAGAGCTTTGAATTTTATCAAGTGACTTAGCTTCTTTGTCTTTATTTGTCCCAATTTCCATATATGCTCTTGCTTCTTCTATAGTAGGAAAGCTCTTATAAACAGCACCTGAAAAGCCAATAACCTGTGCCTTACAATCATCCCATGTTTCATAAATTCCGGTATTATGGCCATTTCTTACTGCATAATATTTTTTTGCCATTACTCCATTCTTCCCCACTTCATTTCTTGCTTATTACTATCATATTTTTTTCTTTTTCCCTTAATATCTTCTATGTCTACTCTAATTATACAAGTTATTTTTAATGAAGAGCTTGTGGCATCTTCAAAATAAACCATATTATCAGGACAATATTTTTCACATATTAGCCTTAAAGCTAATACTTTTTCTTCCTCATCCTCAACAAAGGTTGCTTTTCCGCTTATTATTGCTGACTCATACTCAGTTGTAAATACTCCACTACCCTTTACTCCTACAGAGGCTTCAGGATTGGGAAATGGTATATTTGTATCACCAACAAATGACAAGCATACATTTTGATTAGCCTTTATATTATTTATTTTTGTTCCTTGAAAAGCAGAGTGTATGTAAATTTTATTTTCAGATCTTGCAAATGAAATAGGGATACAATATGGGGTACCATCTAAATTAACAGTAGCAAGTGTTCCATATTCTGCTTTATCAATTACACCATATGCAAAGCTCTCGTCCATCTCTCTATCTTTTCTTCTCATTTCAACCATTTTATAATCTCCCTCGTTCTTATAAATATATTTGATTATTTAACTATTTCTTTTCTACTAAAGAAACTCTCCACTCAGTGATTTCCTTAATTAAATCATAAGGAATTGGCTTATTTAAAGGAAGTTGAATTGCTCCTTTTGAAACCTTATAGTCCTTTAATTTATCAGCAAAAACTGTTGTGGCTTCACCACCAGGATAAATACCTATGTGCTTTTTATTTGCTGCAAAGTGTATAAGATTTTCTCCTTGCCAAAACGTAGGCATTTGCCAAGAAATTTTCTCTTTAGCATTAGGTGCAGAGCTACGTATTGCTTCACGAATTTTATGTAATATAGGCTGTACCTCTTCTGCTTGCTCAGATATATAAGCATCTATAGTTTCAATTTTACCACAAAAATGATTTTGATTTTCATTTTTAAACTTTCTTTCACACTTTGGGCATTGCCACATAATATTTACCTAGCCTTTCATATATTTTAAACTTATTATACTTTAACAAATGTTCTACGGTCAACATATTTATTTTAATTGATATTCTGAAAATTATAATATCTTTTTAATACTTTTTATGATAAAATTTTACTATTATAGGTAAGTGGAGGTTTGTTATGAGATATAAAGCAATATTTTTCGACAGAGATAATACACTAACCAAGGCTAATCCAGACAAAATTAAATGGCGTAATGAAATGATTAAAAATTGGTCTGGTAAAGATTATAATGTTGATTATGATAAAATGATGGAGCTCTTTGATAGAGCAGGATATCCAAATAGTGGTCTTAAAAGTATAGAGCAAGAAATGATATTTTTCAAAAAGTATTATGAAGAGCTATTAAAGGAGCATGGAGTTAGTGAAAATCTTGAGGAAAAGGCACTTATCTTATTTAATGAGCTTTGGTGCAATGATAAAGTACTGCATGATGAAACTATAGAGGTTTTAGAGTATTTTAAATCAAATGGTTACAAGATGGGTGTAATCAGTGACACATCCCCATCACTACAAATGTCTTTAGAAAAGCTAGGCTTAGGCAAATATTTTGATAGCTATACATGTAGTGATTTAGTTGGAGTAATGAAGCCTGATCCATTAATATATAATACAGCACTAGATAGCATAGGTGTAAAAGCAAATGAAAGCATATATGTTGATGACTATGATATTGAAGCTGATGGTGCAAGAGATTTAGGATTTTTATCATTTCATATAGTAAGAAATGGCGAAAAGCAAAATGAGTGGGATATCAGTTCACTGAAAGAAATAATTGATTATATTGAAAATACAACTATAAAAGAATATAATTAAAGCCTTGCAATTGCAAGGCCTTTTTTTATTTAGAATCCTTATATTTTTCATAGCATGCTTTACAAACACATGCTTTTCCTTTCTTATCCTCAGGAATCATGTCTATTATATGCTTAGGAAATGTAACAGTTGTACACCAGCAGTTTTCCTTTCCATGCTGGCAATTATTGTCCTGGCCACAAAGTGGACATGTTCTTTCATTATCTTTTAAATTCATTTAATTAGTCCTTTCATCATTTAATGCATTTCTTATTACCTTTATTAAATTATATTAAGAAAATATTGTTAAGTCAACAGAAAATAGTATTATCAAATTAAATGTTGTTATAAATAAATTATTATGTTAAAATTTTTGATAGATAACATTTTAGACGGAAAGATTCTTAATTACTTTTTAGGAGAACAAAAATGATTGGATATAATTGTGATTTAAATACTCAGAAGGAAATATTATTTTCTATTCTTTCAAAAAATACTATATTATTTGAAATATTAAAAGAAGCTCAAGATTTAGGGCTAGAAAATTATTATATTGGAGCAGGATGTATATGTCAAACTATTTGGAATTATCAAAATAATTTAGACTTAATGTATGGTATTTCTGATGTTGATTTTGTGTATTTTGATAATGACTTATCATACGAGAAGGAAGATCTAATAATTAAGCAAATAGAAAAGAAATTTTCTCATTTACCTGTTAAAATAGATGTTAAGAATCAAGCAAGAGTGCATTTATGGTATAAAGAATATTTTGGTTATAATCTAACTCCATATAAATCACTAGAGGATTCAATTAACACTTGGCCTACAACAGCAACCTCAATTGGTGTTAGATTGATTGATGATAAATTTATTGTATATGCTCCTTTTGGATTAAATGATATGTTTGGTCAAATAATAAGAGCAAATAAAACACAGATAACAGAAGAGACTTATCAGAAGAAATGTGAAAAATGGCTTGGGAAATGGGATACCTTGAAGATAACTGAATGGTAAAAGCTATTGAAGTTTAATATGAAAGTGGTGAATTTAGTATATGGAAAAACTATTGTACCCCATAAGTGAAGAAAACTTTAAAAAGAATGTTAAAGTCAGATTTGATAATATAAATGAAGGCTTTGATAAATTTAAGCACGAAATTCTAGAAATTAAAAGTGAGACTGATCTAATTGAATATATAGAAAATCTCTATGAAGAAAATGGCTTTGACAACTTCTATGTTGATTTGTATTTGAATCGAATTGATGATAATAATGAAAAGCAATTTGTTGATATGCTTTGTGAAGAAGATAAAGCTACATATGAGCTTATTAAAAAGGAATATGACAGTAATACTGTTTATTACAAAATAAATAAAATCTTGATACCGTTTATAACTAGATTAAGTACAAGAGAAGTTTTATTTACAACAATATATTTAACAAAAACTAATCAAACAATATGGGGAAATTATGGTATGAAATTTCCTATATTTTACGAGTAATAGGCTAATAAATCTTATTCTAAAAATTGAAGGAGCGAACTTTGTTCACTCCTTTATTAATACATATTTCTCAATATTTCAATTCTTTTCTCTATTGGTGGATGTGTTGAAAATAATGACGATGCCCATTTTTTTGGATTAAATATATATAAGCATAGCATCTCTTCTCCACCAAGGCTTGCAACTTGTTCTCTAGAATAGTTTGGACTGTACTCAGAAATTTTAGTCAAGGCATTAGCTAAGCCTTCTGAGAATCCACATAATCTTACAGCAGTTGCATCTGCTATATACTCTCTTTTTCTTGATATAGCTAGATTAATTAGCTTAGCAACTAGCTTAATGACAACTGATAACACAAGTGCTACAACTATTATTATCGCTGCTGAAGATCCTTTGCTTTTTGAATCTCTACTTCTTCTAGATGAACCTCCCCAGAAATTCATTCTATATAGTACAGAACCTAATATTATGGCTGCACTCATTAGATATATTGATACAGTAGAAACTAAAATATCTCTATTTACTATGTGAGACATCTCATGAGCTAATACACCTTCCATTTCAGGTCTATCAAGCAAATCAATTAGTCCCCTAGTGACTCCTATATAAGTTTTCTTTAAAGAAAGTCCTCCAGCAAAAGCATTTGGAACATTTGATGGTACTATATACACCTTTGGAGTAACATTAAGACCAGCTGCAATTGCAAGACCTTCAACAAGGTGCAAGACATCTCTTTCTTTTTGATCATTTGTGTCTATTTCATGCCATTTGGTGTTTGAGCCTACCGATTTCTTACCTGTTAGAATTTGAATAGGTAAAAGAATCAATATTATAAAACCTGCAATCAAAATTCCTAACTCAATGCTGTTATTATAATATCCGATACTTAGCGACAATGTAATGATTATAGCGACATACAATATGATTAAAACAATAGTTTTTATTTGATTTTTTCTTACCTGCTCATAAATAAAAATTGTATCTCTTGCCATAAATTCCTCCATAGTCAATAAACTAGTAATATTTTATAAATCACTAATTCTCAAATTATCTGCGCTTTCTTTTTCAGTTTGACTGATTTCGTAAGTTTCTTCTTTTGTAAATCCAAGCATTCCTGCTAATATAACTGAAGGGAAAGTTTGTATAGCTGTATTGTATTCTGTAACAACTTTATTGTATCTTGTTCTAGCATAAGCAATTTTTTCTTCAATATTCTTAACATCTTCCATAAGCTTTAAAAATGATTGATTAGATTTAAGCTCAGGATAGCTCTCTGATACTGCATACAAAGATGGAACCATTTTTGTAATAGCATCATTAGCTTTCATTGCTTCAGTTTTGTTAGAAGAAAGCATTACCGAACGCAAACCAACTATTTTTTCTAATGTCTCGCTCTCGTATTTAGTCTGCATCTTTATAGTATCAACTAAATTTGTTAAGACATTTGTTTTAAGTTTCAACTGAACATCAATTGAAGACCAAGCTTCTTTTATGTAGTTTCTTTTTCTTATAAGTCCGTTATACATTGTAACAACGAATAAAGCAAGAACTACTATAATTCCTAAAATTATCCACATATTATTAATCTCCTTTTCGTAATAAAATTAATTCCATTGTAAATACTTATTTTAGTATTCCAAAGTTATTTTATGATTTCATTCTATAATAATTATAATCAAAATGCAATAAATAATGTCAAATTATATAAATAATAATTTGTTTTATCAAAAGTATTGTGGTAATATTATAAACAATATTTTCAAAATTAATTATATTATAAAACAAAAGTCACGAGGGTTCTCTAAAACAAATTCTAGAAAATCTTCATGACATATTATCTTTACTTCTTCATGTTATATGATATAGCCTTAACAGGACATGATTGTATCGCCTTTTCAAGTTTATCTATATCTAATGTTTCATATGTTTTTACAAAGGCCTTTTTATTTTCCATCTCAAACACTTCTGGGTAGTTCTTTACGCAAAGAGTACAAGACATGCATGCATCTCTGTTTATATGGAGTCCTTCCTCAGTTAAAACTTCTCCTGGTATATCCTTGTCTTTTACTAATTTATCTGTTATCCATGAGAATATTATTATTGAAATAACAGTAAGTACCCATCTTATAGCCATAAATTTCGGTCCTAAGAATTTCGCCTCATTGAGTAGCATAGGAATCTTTATTACAGCCCATGAACTTAATATAATTACAATATTCCTAATTGAAGCTCCTTTTTTGCGAAGCATAGCACACATTGGAAATGCTGCATAAACTGGCCCTGCAGATATACTCCCAACTACAAAGGATAGAAAAACACCTTTAGCTTTAGATTCTTTTCCTAAATACTTCATGATTTTTTCCTTAGGAACCCACATATCTAAAAGTGCTGTCAAGATGAAAATAACTGGCATAATCATTAGCATTTCTTTGATATAATATGCACTGCTTTTTATAGATTCAACACCCATGTATGGCTTAACGATAAACATAATTACATAGGCCAAAGCTACAAATATTAGAAACAAGTTTTCTTTTATTTTTTTTATCATAGTCATATCATCACCCCCATAATAAGTGCGATTGCAATAGCAAAAATAAAGCTAAGTCCGTTTCGTACTACAGTGAATTTTGTTCCAAAGGTCTTGTTTTCAAGAGGAAATGTAACCACCCCAACCATTGTCAATGTTGTAAGAAAAGCAACAGAAGGAACGACACTAACGCCTGCATTAATCAGAGTACCCACCAATGGGAATGCTATAAAAGCAGGAACAAGTGTAATTGTGCCAAGCAAAGCACCTCCAATAGTTGCTAATAAAACAGATTTAGTACTTAAAAACTCAGCAATTTCTGTGGGAGGTATAATTGTTAGTATTAGTCCAATAGCAAAAATAATTGAAAGAATACTTCCGATCATTCCCTTTCCCATTCCTAAGGCCATTTTAAGCGCCTGTTTAGTTTTCACCTTATCCTTTGACATAGAAATCCCGAGAAAGATCAATGTGCCAATCCATATTATCAGTGTAAAAATATCCATTCAAACCCTCCACATATATAATTTACTTTACTATACTATTATCTAGCTAAAAACATTATAGCATTATAATTTATCTATAAATAGACACATATGTTTCTTTATGTTATAATATTTTACAAAGGAGTGAATTTGTTATGATGGATATTATTAAGACTATACCCCTATTGTCACAGCTACCGAAAGATAAAGTAAAGACATTGATTTCTGATAATCAATTATATTTAAAAAGATATACAAAAGGCATGACAGTCTATAATCAAAAGGATAGCTGTAACAGCTTTGACATTATTTTATCTGGTTCTCTTGTTGCCTATACTCTCATGGAAAACGGCTCGGCAATGACTATGTTTGAATTTTCTAAGAGTCATATGCTTGGAGCAAATTTATTGTTTGGCGATACTCACGCATACCCATTTACAATTTATTGCATATCGGATGCTAAGGTTTTACATATCACTAAAAAAGCAGTATCCGAATTTTTACTAAACTACGATTTTACGATACAGTATATAGAAATGCTATCATTAAATTCTCAAAAGCTTAATAGAAAAATTACTATGGCTACACAAAAAACTCTAAGAGAAAATCTATTAGAATACTTTAGGCAGCAAGCAATATTACAACAGTCAGACGAGATTGTTTTGCCAATTAGTAAAAAACAGCTTGCAGATTACTTTGGAGTTCAACGTCCATCCTTATTTCGCGAGCTTAAAAATCTTAAGGATGAAGGAATAATTGAAGTTTCTAACAGAACAATCCATCTAAATAAATTATATGATTTAGACTAGTAATAAACAAGAAATGTATTAATTTTTTATATCAAAAGTGAAACAAGTTTCACTCTATCTAAGAGTAAGGAAAACTTTTATTGAATAAAAAAGCCCCACTATTATGTGAGGCTCAAATTTATATTATTATATTCCTAACTCTTCCTTACATTCTTTAAATGCTTTTATAGCTAAGTCTAAGTCCTCTTTAGTATGTCCTGCTGATATTTGAGTTCTTATTCTTGCTTTTCCTTTTGGAACTACTGGGAAGTAGAAGCCTACAACGTAAACACCCTTTTCTAACATTTTCTCAGCCATTTTTTGTGATAATACTGCATCACCAAGCATGATTGGTACTATTGGGTGAACTGAATCTATAGTTTCTAGTCCTATTTCCTTAATCTTTTCTCTGAAGTATCTTGTATTTTCTTCTACCTTATCTCTGTATTTTGTACTAGATGAAAGCATATCTAATACCTTTATAGATGCTGCAGCTATAGCTGGTGCTAATGTGTTAGAGAATAGGTATGGTCTTGAACGTTGTCTTAATAGGTCAATGATTTCTTTTCTACCACTTGTATATCCACCACTTGCTCCACCTAATGCTTTTCCTAATGTACCTGTAATAATATCAACTCTTCCCATTACATCATTGTACTCGTGACTCCCTCTACCAGTCTTTCCAACAAATCCAACAGCATGAGAGTCATCAACCATAACTAAAGCATTGTATTTTTCTGCTAAATCACAAACACCTTTTAAGTTACAAATGATTCCGTCCATTGAGAATACACCATCAGTAGCTATAAGCTTTAATTTTGCTCCATCCTTATCAGCTTGTATTAATTGAGCTTCTAGGTCTTCCATATTATTGTTTTTATATCTATATTTTTTAGCCTTAGCAAGTCTAATACCATCTATAATACTAGCATGATTTAACTCATCACTTATTATTGCATCATTTTCCGTTGTTATTGTTTCAAATAATCCACCATTTGCATCGAAGCATGAAGAGTATAGGATTGTATCTTCCATTCCTAAGAATTCACTTATTTTTTTCTCTAATTGCTTGTGTATATCTTGAGTTCCACAAATAAATCTAACAGAAGATAATCCAAAGCCCCACTTATCATAGCTTTCCTTAGCTGCTTGAATAAGCTCCTCATTGTTTGATAATCCTAAATAGTTATTAGCACACATATTTAAAACATTATTTACTTTAGTTGTATTTATTCTGCTCTTTTGAGGAGTTGTTATAATTCTTTCATCTTTCCATAATCCAGAGTCTTTTATTTCAGTTAATATACCTTCAAAATGATTCTTATAATTATTATACATTGTATCTTAATCCTTTCTTGAATAAATTTATAACTTAATTATTTGTCCCAGTTTAATATGATTTTACCAGACTGTCCACTCTTCATTATTTCAAAGCCTTCTTTGAAATCCTTATAGTCAAATCTATGTGTTATAATTGGTGTTATATCTAATCCTGATTGAACCATAGCATTCATTTTGTACCAAGTTTCATACATTTCACGACCATAAATTCCTTTTAAGAATAGACCACCAAATATAACCTTATCCCAGTTAATTTGAGTGTCAGCTGCTTGAAGTCCTAAAAGTGCTATCTTTCCACCATTAGCCATAGTATCTAACATTTGATTGAATGCCATACCATTACCTGACATTTCAAGTCCTACATCAAAGCCCTCTACCATATTTAATTCGTTCATAACGGCTTTTAAATCAGTAGTTTTTGTATTTACAGCTCTTGTAGCTCCTAATTTCTTTGCTAAATCAAGTCTGTAATCATTTATATCAGTAATAACAACATTTCTAGCTCCAACATGCTTTGCTATAGCAACTGCCATAATTCCTATAGGGCCTGCTCCAGTAATTAATACATCTTCTCCTACCATGTTAAATGATAAAGCTGTATGTGTTGCATTTCCAAATGGATCGAAGATACTGTATAGCTCCTCTGGAACATCCTTTGAACATTTGAACAAATTAGATGCTGGTATTGCAGCATATTCAGCAAATATACCATCTCTGTTAACACCTATACCAATTGTATGCTTGCATAGATGTTGACGTCCACCACGACAGTTTCTACATTTGCCACAAACTATATGTCCTTCTCCTGTTACTAGATCTCCAACCTTGTAACCTTCAACTAATTTTCCTAATTCAACTATCTCACCAACATATTCATGTCCGATAGTCATTGGAGTTTTAATTGTTCTTTGAGACCATTGATCCCAATTATAAATGTGAATATCAGTACCACAAATAGCTGTCTTACGAATTTTTACTAATACTTCATCATCCTTGATTTTTGGTATTTCTACCTGCTCTAGCCACAATCCAGGTTCTGCATATTTTTTTACTAAAGCATTCATTTTTGACATATAAGTTCCTCCATTTTTTCTAACACACTAATATTAGTGTTATAAATTTATTCATAGATAATTCCATTTAAAAATTATGTTAATGTAATTTATTTATGTAAGCATAATTTCAAATCTCAATTAATTTTATATTACTATTTTTTAAAAAAGTTGTCAAGCTTATTAAAACAATATTTTTATTATGTATGCAAATCGCAAACAACTAGATTATTTTTATAGACAAGTTATTATTTTGTGTTAAAATGAATAACACTAATATATATTAACCATATTTTATATATTCATTATATTTGAATAATTTTTAAATTAAGAATAAGAATATTTATATTAACAGTAAATTTGGAGGATAATATTATGTGGATTATGTTTGCATTTGCTTCGGCATTGTTTGCTGGCTTAACTACAATACTTGTTAAGGTCGGTATTACTGATACAGATTCTAATGTAGCGACAGCCTTAAGAACAATTGTAGTATTGATTTTTTCTTGGATTATGGTATTTATAGAGGGAAGTCAGCATCAATTAGGAAATATTGATAGTAAAACACTAATTTTTCTAATATTATCTGGTCTTTCTACTGGTGCCTCTTGGCTTTGTTATTTTAAGGCATTAAAAATTGGTGATGTTAATAAGGTAGCTCCTATAGATAAATCTAGCACCATACTCTCTATGCTTTTAGCCTTTATAATCTTAGGTGAAAAGCTCACATATATAAAGGTCATTGCAATGATTCTAATTGGTTTTGGAACATATATGATGATCCAAAAGAAGAAAAGTGTCAACATAGAGCCAAAAAGTAAAGCATGGCTTTTTTATGCACTAGGTTCAGCAATTTTTGCAGCCCTTACATCAATACTTGGTAAGATTGGTATAGAAGGAATTGACTCTACTCTGGGTACTGCAATTAGAACAATAGTAGTGTTAATTATGGCATGGATTATTGTATTTGTAACTGGCAAGCAAAATACAATAATAAAAATAGACAATCGAAGCTTGATATTTTTAATTTTATCTGGATTTGCAACTGGAGCTTCATGGCTTTGCTATTATAGAGCTTTGCAAACAGGTCAAGCAAGCATAGTTATCCCAATAGATAAACTTAGTATCCTCATTACTGTTGCATTTTCATATATTTTCTTAAAGGAAAAGCTAAACAAAAAATCAGCTATCGGATTAGTCCTATTAGTAGTAGGAACACTTTCACTACTACTTTAAATAAAATAAAAAAGCTACTATAAAATTACTTATAATAGCTTTTAAATATTATATTAATAATTCTTAGCCAATACTTGGAAGAATGCTTGTGGATGGTCACAAATTGGACATTTACCAGGAGCTTTTTCCCCTTCATGTATAAATCCACAATTTGCACATTGCCATACAACTTTTTCATCTTTTTGGAATACTTTATTGCCTTCTATATTTGCTAGAAGTGCTAAGTATCTTTCTTCATGTTCTTTTTCTATTTTAGCAACGCCTTCGAATAGACGAGCTATTTCATTAAAGCCTTCTTCTCTTGCTTCTTTAGCAAAAGTAGCATACATATCAGTCCACTCATAATGCTCACCAGCAGCAGCATCCTTTAAATTAGTCATTGTATCAGCAACACCATCATGTAAAAGCTTAAACCAAATTTTAGCATGCTCTTTTTCATTATGTGCTGTTAGCTCAAATAAATCAGCTATTTGCTCAAAGCCTTCTTTTCTTGCTTTAGAAGCATAATAGCTATATTTATTTCTTGCCATTGACTCGCCAGCAAATGCCGACATAAGGTTTGCTTCTGTTCTTGATCCTTTTAATTCCATAATAAATTACCTCCATTGTTTTTTATTTATTTTAGTTTTTAAAACCTGTGTAATATATTAATATACCAAGTATATACTTGGATATAAATCTTGGATAGTGTAGCATTACTTGTAAAAACTATATAATATCTCGTCTTTGACACTTGTGAAATAAAAAAACCTCTAAACATATTGAATAATCAATGTGCTTAGAGGTTTGCGTTTGTTCAAAAAAGTGCGTAATATTTTAATTTTGCGTGACTTTGAAAATTTTT